>JAUIIU010000082.1 GCA_030431695.1 Bacteroidia bacterium
CCTGTGATCCTCCGAGGACGTGTCCCAGGATTCCCAGCGAGTCGATCTTTTGTTCTTCGGAAACACCACCTTCGAAGAATCCACCGAGGTTATCAAGTATGCTTCCGTCGTGTTTATTGTCGAGTGCACCCATGAGCCCGGCGGCTCCCTGTGGGGTACTTGCATTTCGTTTCATCGCACCCATTAGCAATGGTAGCGCCATTTGCACCACCTGGGCGGTCTTGTCTTCAGGTTGATGAGTTTCCTGGCTTGCACCGTTGATGAGTTGCTTACCAAGGTCACTATTCAATAATTCAAAAATTCCTGCCATTGTTTTTACGTTTATTGTGTATTAGATGATTAAAGTACTAAAATTATGCTTAAGCGGGTTTCAGTATTTCAATTATCTGACTAGCAAGTTCCGTACCAATTCTATCCTGGGCTTCTTTCGTTGCCGCCCCGATGTGAGGGCTGAGGGAGATATTGTTGTTCATAAGTACTTTGATCGCCGGGTTCGGTTCTTCTTCAAACGTGTCCAGGGCCGCAAAGGAAAGCTTTTTACTTTCCAGGGCTTCCAGCAAGGCCACTTCATCGATCACCCCGCCACGGGCGGCGTTGATGAGTGCTGCTCCGTCCTTCATCATCTCGATCTCCTTTTTACCAATGACGTATTCCTTCTGGGCCGGTACGTGTAGCGTGATAAAATCACTTTGTTTCAACACTTCTGAAATCGGTTCCGAAGTAATTGTGAAGGTAAGTGATTGCCCGTCGTAAAAATCAACCTTAACATCGGCCTGGTCCACGAACATATCACTGGCAATTACGCGCATTCCACAACCGAGTGCTATTTTGGCGACTTCCTGTCCTATACGACCGAAGCCTACAATACCGATCGTTTTGCCTCGTAGCTCACGGCCACCGGCATAGGCTTTTTTCAGTTCCTTGAACTTCTGATCCCCGTCCAATGGCATGTTCCTGTTTGCGTCGTATAAAAACCGGACACCACCGAAAAGATGCGCAAAAACCAATTCTGCCACGGAAGAGGACGATGCAGCAGGGGTATTGATCACGTGCAGGCCTTTATCACGAGCGTACTGAACGTCGATATTGTCCATCCCCACACCGCCACGGCCGATGATCTTGAGGGATTCGCAGGCATCTATCAGGTCCTGCCTTACTTTGGTCGCACTTCGAACCAGGATCACATCCACCTGGTGTTCGTTGATGTAATTTTCCAATTGCTCCTGGGCAACCTTGGTTGTGATTACTTCAAATCCTGCAGCTTCCAATGCATCGATCCCGCTTTGAGAGATTCCGTCGTTTGCTAATACTTTCATGATTTATAGTTGATTCGTTTATGTGATGATTCGTTTATAGGGGGCACTCGATATTACTATGCCGTTCTTTCAGCTTCCTGCATGACATCCACCAACACCTGCACACTTGATAATGGCAAGGCATTGTACATGGAGGCACGATAACCGCCCACGCTTCGGTGTCCGTTGAGTCCGTTGATATTCGCAGCCTTCCACATCGAATCAAAATGATCCTTTGCTCCTTCATCGGTTAGGTTGAAGGTCGCATTCATCGGTGAGCGATCCTCATTGGCCGCAAAACCTACGAACAGAGGATTGCGGTCGATTTCATTATACAACAATTCCGCTTTGGTATTATTCACCTTCTCCATTCCGTCGATCCCGCCCTGGTCTTTCAGCCATTCGAGGGTTAACATAGAAACATATACAGCAAAAGCCGGAGGGGTGTTGAACATGCTGTCTTTACCCATATGCACCTTGTAATCCATCATAGACGGGATCACGCGGCTCACTTTCCCCAGGATGTCGTCTTTAACTACTACCAGGGTAGCGCCTGCCGGACCCATATTCTTCTGAGCTCCGGCATAGATCAGACTGTATTTACTGAAATTCATCTGCCGTGAGAAGATATCACTACTCATATCGCAAACCACGGGAACGTCTGTTAGCGGAAGCTTCTTCATTTGCGTTCCGAAGATGGTATTATTGCTGGTACAGTGAAAATAGTCCACATCGGAAGGAATGGCATAGTCCTTAGGGATGTAATTGAAATTTGCATCTTTGGAAGATGCTACTTCAACCAGTTCCCCGAATAATTTTGCTTCTTTGATCGCCTTACTTGCCCAGGTTCCGGTATTGAGGTAGGCAGCTTTGCTCTCAAGCAGGTTATACGCCACCATCAGGAACTGAGTACTCGCACCTCCCTGGAGGAACAGCGCAGTATACCCCTTATTCCGGAGTCCCAGGTGTTCCAGGGCAAGGGAACGCGCATTTTCCATAACCGCCACGAACTCTTTGCTTCGGTGGGACATTTCGAGTATTGATAACCCGCTGCCTTCGAAGTCGAGTACGGCTTGTGATGCTTTTTCAAATACTGGTTGTGGAAGGATACATGGACCGGGGCTGAAATTGTGCTTTTTCATGGGTAATTTGTTCAGAATACAAAGATGTGAAGAAACCAAATAAATCATGTAAATAAAATGATATTTGTTAGGAAATGTTTCAACAGGAAATTAACCGGTTCTCGATACAATCCGCCCTGGGCGGATCATCCGCCTGCGGCGGACACTCAGTGACCACCGGTTGCGTCACCCCGTGCGCACACCTGAACGGAACGGGCAGGAAGTCGAAGGGTGGGTTGTGCGTTTTTTGTTAAGGGTTCTCACCCCTATGTACTAACATTCCAAAATTCTATAATACCAACATCCCAACAATCAAATCATCCAACACTCCAATGATCCAAATATCTAATAATCCAATCATCCAATCATCCAACAATCCGTCCTACAACCCCAGTAGAAACTCAAGCGTATCCACTCCGTCTGCGTAGTCCCATAGTTGTGGGGTCTGTGCGTTGCCTGGAGAAAAAGCGCTGGGAATGGCTAAGTGCGATACTATAGCCTGGATTTGTTCGGAATTTTCTTCCAGTGTTTGCTTCAGCGATTCGATACTGTTGTAGTATTCGTAAAAAACCACTGAGATAGGAGAGGAGTAACCCGGGTCTTCCTTCAGCAACATAAATTCATTATCGAGAAGGGCGATGTTGCTCATCAGGTACACCGCCTTGTTGTAGTCGTAGTTGTTAATGTATTTGTTATTATTGATGATCTCCTTCCAGCTGAACATGGCCTTGAAGAAATCGTCGAAGTTGTATTCCTTCGGAACAAAAAGTTTGGAAACATTCCTGCAACCTAGTCCGAAGTACCTGAAGATATCATTCGCAAGCCCTTCCAGTTGTTTCTGGGTTTCTTCTCCAGAAAGCACCGCCACCGAATTGCGGTTCTTTCGGATGATATTAGGGTACTTTCCGAAGTAATAATCAAAATAACGCGCTGTATTATTACTGCCGGTAGCGATAACCGCGTCGAAACCTGTTAGTCGTTCGTCTGTGAAATCCACCCTGTTCCTGAACCCGGGTTCGATTACAAACAGTTTTTCAGCAATAAACGGCAGTAGCACGGTATCGCTGGATGAGAGCTTTGCTTTTACACGGTTGCCGGTAATGAGTACCGAAAGAAAATCGTGAAAGCCCACCAGTGGGATATTCCCGGCCATTACGACAGCAATTGTTTTGGGTTCGGTGTCTTTCAGCTCGTATTTTGAGATCCAACTATTGATGTTCTCTTCGGAAAGGGCCGTACTCCAACATTCGAGTGCGAAACTGAGATTATCCTGAGTGAACCAGCCGTTGTGCATTGAAGCCTTGTCGAGAATTGCCGACAGTTCCGCTTCAGAACTCCCCAGGTATTCACCCAGTTTCACGAAAGCGTTAATTCTTTGTTGTAATTGCATTTGGTATTTGGAGTTCCCCGTTACAGGGGTTAACTTTGGGCAAAGTTAGAAAAAGATACCCAATGGCTATTATCATAACAGACGAATGCATCAACTGTGGGGCTTGCGAGCCTGAATGTCCGAACACCGCTATCTACGAAGGAGCCGACGACTGGCGCTATTCCGACGGAACCGACCTTTCCGGAAATGTCGTACTTCCAAACGGTAAAGAGGTTGATGCAGACGAAACCCAGGAACCTGTAAGCGATGAGATCTACTACATCGTAGCCGATAAATGTACGGAGTGTAAGGGCTTCCACGATGAACCTCAATGCGCTGCCGTTTGCCCGGTGGACTGTTGTGTGCCCGATGAAGATCACGTCGAGACAGAAGAGGAATTACTCGGGAAACAGGCGTTTATGCATCATTAAAATTCAATCAACCAAGTTTCTGAGCATAGTCAATCTGATGGAGGTTCAATGTTTGACAAACTTCCGGACATACCACCCATTCTCAGCATCTCTTATTCTCAAAAAGTAAATCCCTGGAGATAGAGCGGTCACATCTATACTATTGAAGTTTGATGTGATTGTTCGAATCCGTTGGCCTGTTATGGAAACGATCTCCATGTAATGAATTTCGGATGCAAGCTCATGGGCAATTAACAAATTGACAGATACAGGGTTTGGAGATACAGTCAATGCGGGTTTATCAAAATTCGGATTCTCGAGCACGATAGTATCACCAAAGATCGCGATGTCCATATCGGGATTTGTTATAATAAGTGTTCTTAATGGACCGTTTTCAATTATTTCATATGAGAATATGCTATTAAAGTAATTCCAGAAGTTTTGATATAACATATTATAGTTGCTGCTATAGGGGGAATAACATCCCCCGGCCAGCCATCCAATTCCAGGAAATGTAAAC
The DNA here is from genome assembly GCA_030431695.1 of Bacteroidia bacterium. Taxonomy (GTDB): domain Bacteria; phylum Bacteroidota; class Bacteroidia; order Flavobacteriales; family Flavobacteriaceae; genus Pukyongia. The sequence goes on from JAUIIU010000082.1 coordinate 4,716, forward strand.
TCGTCGTTCGACTGAAATGTGAGTATTGTTGCTCCGGTTTCCTCAGGGCAATATGCCGTATACAAATCACCATTCGAAAAAAAATCGGCATAAGCGGTATTAGGTAAAGTAGGAGGCACCCTATTCACACCGTCGATTACCATGTAGTGCAGGTACCAGGTATTGTCGAATATTCTGGAATCCTGGGCATCAACCCCTAATGTCATGGTCAATAGAAATGCAAGTAGTATTGATCTCATAATACGAACTTTTACTAATCTAGAAGATACGAAAATATTTCTTGAGAACTACTTCAGTTATACCAAACCGCGTAGCGCTTCCTTCTCAGCTCTTTTGCGAGTCTTTCTTCCATCTTCAATGCTTCAGCTCGCGTGGCTAACGGCGGAATATGATTGTACAAGCTCGGGCGAAGGTAGGAACCGTATTTGCGAACTATGCCAGAAGAGATATTATGGCCTTTCTTACTGATATGCCCGGTTTTATGCTGAAGAAAACGCTCCTTGGGTGTCTTTGAGGTCATTCCCACATACAAACATTCCAGCACACCGTTAAATTGTGGATTGGCTTCCCTAAAGCGCCTGTGTTCGGTGAAGACCTTCTTTTTTAATTCAACTACGTAAATTCTGTACTGGGGCATAGATTTAAGCTACGTCTATTTCTATTCAGGAAAACGACTTTTGATAAACTTGATCTGCCCGTTATGGTTGGATTCGTGCTCACAGACATGGAACCACTTGGCGTAATTGTTGGTCTCTCCCTGAACGCCGGGGCTCAAGGGAAAGAAGGGCTCACTCTTCATAAGCCAGGCGTCGTCCAGTTGTTTGAACTTTTCTATGGTATCCTTACGCACAGCCTCCATTTTATCTACATAATAGGATGCCTCATGGCCTTTAATTTGTTCCCGGGCCGCTTCTCCCAAACCCATTGGGACATCCCACTCGTCTTTTATGGATTGATCCCAGCTGCCCCAGGCCATATTATCGAAGGTGTTTAGCTGATAATACTTTTCGGTGGCGGCGAGGTGCAGGCACATGGCCCCGATCGAATTGGACTTATCATCGATCTGGAAATCCAGTTGCTCTACTGTAAGGTCCTTAACCTGCCGTATCACCCAGGCCCGCATCATGGTCATCATGGAAAGCATGGTGCCTATGTTAGGAGTAAAGCCATCCTTGGGCCCGATGAGGTAGAGATCATCAGGGTTAGAACTTACCGTTCCAGCTGAATGCGCAAGGCCAGGCGTTATGATGAGTCCTGCAGCCAGGCAGGAGGAAGCTGCTAGAAATTTTCTGCGAGATTGTGTTGTTGCCATAGTTAGAATGATTTTTCTAAAGATACGAAGTTGGAATAGAAATCCTATGGCATGGAAATTCTCCGTGTCATTCCAACACCAAAAATCTGCGTTCCTTCCATGAATCACTCAGCATAATAAATCGCCCATCGACGAAATTCCCATTGTGTGGAATATATAATGTTTTGCCTTTGTTATTTTGGATCCTTTTAATAGAAACTTCACCCTTCGTATCATATTTGAAATCATAAAGGGTAGTCTGGCCCAGCCATTTTTTAGTGGCACGAGTTCGGCCGTCGTCCTTCTGATCCAAATTTGTAGCAGCATTCACAAGTACATGCAGATTGTCGTTCTTTATAAAAGCGTTATAAGTAGCCCTTGTATCACTTTTGTAGATGCTTCGTCCCCAAAGCATATCACCTGATTCATCGAACTTAATGATCACAACGTTTCCGTAATTTGGAGGTGATTGATAACCACCACCCATCATTCCCGGCCCCGTCGGCATCGTCCCATAAGTTCCGGGTGTGTATTCTTCGGCGAGGAGATAGGTGTTGTTCATGTCGTCTTCAAGTATATAGTTAACGATGAACCCTACCAATTCCTTTCCCTTTTTCTTCTTCTTGTCGGCGCGTTTATTACCATAAATTCCTTCATAGACTTCAGTTGGTAATCCCTGAAGCTTGATCTCGGATAAGGTTAGATCCGTCATATCTACAAACACATTGCAAACACCTTTGATCCTATCGTCGCCAATTTCAGAATAAAATCCATAAAAATTAAGTTTATCCCCTATTTGGATCGATTTCATAACATTGATGAATTTATCCGACTTCTGAATTTTCACATCGGCTACACCATCAGCGGAGTATTTCTCGATCCGGTAGTGTCGATTCTCATCAGACTTCTCATTTTCGGCCTCCTTATTATAATAGGACTCACCCAATACAAATACGTTCAAATCGCTATCCAGGTAGGATTCATGTATGGTGTAGAATTTGTTCTCGTTTCGCTTGGTTTGTTTACTGAATACCTCCTCGAGAGTCTCAGAATTAAATACGCTTACCTGGAAATAGATAACATTCCTGTTTATGGTGTAAGAAGTAACGGTAAAGTATTTCTCATCGGGGGATAATGCAACGCTGGATCCCTTCTTATTTGAAAATAGCCCCAGCTCTTTATCAATGGCCCATTTGGAGAGATCCACTCGTTCGTATGATTTATCGTTAAAACTCATCTTGTAGCAGGACAGCAAAAGCTCCTCTTTTTCAGGATAACTCTGGGTGAAGATCTTTACCTCATTATTATAGAATACATCTCCCACTACTTCTTCTCGCCGCACTTTCTTGATCTCTTCAGAATGTATATTCACAAGTCGGTCATCGAACAGATCAAAATAGAACCGTTTTTTATCGTGGCGAATAAAACCGGTCCTTCCATCCGGTGAAGTATGCACTGCAAAAATACTGTCTAACTTATGGGCATCCCTGTATTCAGGGCTCCGGTAGAGTTTGAATTCTGTTTCATTTTGGGAAAAACACTGAAAACTCAGTGTTAAAAAGAAGAGTGTAAGGATGTATTTCATAGTAGAACGAATATACATCATTGTCTCAAAAACTGCGAATTCTTACCTCTATATAGTGGAAGCTTCTTTTTTAATCAGCTCCCGGCAAATGGAGTTCCGAAGATACCAACGGCCATTTCCGCCCAGAATAGCAGGAAGAGCAATATAACACCTATGATCAGCACAATTCGCAGGTTGGCTGCTTTTACTTTCCTGGCCAGGAAATCTATCACCAGTCCTGTGACGAGCACCAGTATTCCCATAATTGCGAAGTCATTTCCACTCCAGTTTACCGTATTTGTGAATTGCATGGCAATAAGTGGTATCAGTAAGATTACCGTTGTAATGCACAAAATGATGACCAGGCTTTTTCGGGACATATTACTGGTAAATAGACGTTATTAATCACCTTAAAGATAGTAAGTTAATAGGATTAGTCTAGCCCGTATATCAATTTTTTCCGGCAGTATTTATACTGAATCCAAATGGTTTCTAACTGACATTTATCATAGTTATTTCAGTGAACTGTGTCTAATTTTCAGAATCTTAAAAATAACCTGCAAGAATTGCATCTAAAATTAAGAATATGGCAAAAGTAAGAGGGGCTATCGTAGTCGACACTGAAGCCTGTAAAGGATGTGAAGTTTGTATCCCGGTTTGCGGGGAAGACGTGATCAGCATGTCCCGCGAAGTGAACCGTAAGGGTTATCACTACGCCTATATGAGCAATCCCGAAGCCTGTACCGGATGTACCAACTGCGCTATCGTTTGCCCGGACAGGGCTATCGCGGTATATCGAGTTAAGGTAGCATAACTAAAGTAATCGAAATTATGTCTGAACTAAGATTAATGAAGGGTAACGAAGCACTGGCGGAGGCTGCCATTCGCGCAGGTGCCGATGCTTACTTTGGATACCCAATCACACCTCAATCCGAGGTGATCGAATACCTGATGACCGAACGCCCCGAAGAACGTACTGGGATGGTGGTACTTCAGGCAGAAAGTGAAGTGGCCGCCATAAACATGGTCTATGGTGCCGCAAGTACGGGGAAACGCGTGATGACTTCATCCTCGAGCCCCGGGATCTCATTGAAAATGGAAGGGGTTTCCTACCTCGCCGGAGCAGAACTTCCCGCTCTTATCGTCAATGTGGTGCGTGGTGGTCCCGGACTGGGAACCATTCAACCGTCGCAGGCCGATTACTACCAGGCTGTGAA
>JAUIIU010000083.1 GCA_030431695.1 Bacteroidia bacterium
TGGCAATGGCATTGATGCCACCAGTGGCCTCAGGCTCACTCAAGTGATAGGTCAGGGTCACATTGACCAAGATGTTCAATATCTCCGCATCCTTCGACGTCAAATCAAAAATCTCAATGCCGTCCTGATCGTTGTCGCAAATGAAATAATCCGAAATAGGATCCGTGATCGCAGGGGCGTCGTTGACCTGCAGGTCGAGAGGAACTATATCAAAACAATCGGGATTATTAATGTTCTCAACACGAGCGTAAACTGTCTGAAAACCAGCCGTTACATTCGTATAAGGACTAGCCAAGGGAAAAGTTGCGGCTTGAGCGCTCGCAAAACTTATGTGATAGGTAACTGAAGCATTCGGGTTACCACCTGTGATCTCCGCATCCTTGTCGGTAAGGATAAATTCAGCAAAACCATCATTTGGTATTTCATCGCAAACCTCCAGTGGAGTTGGAATGTTCACCGGGGGAACTTCAAAGATATCCACCACGAAACTGTCTGTTTCATAACAAACCGGAGTCGCGTTATTCTCTACCCGCACAAAGATCGTTTCCGAAGGAGCAGTGGCATCATAAGGATTTGGATGCGCATTGGTATTCGCATCGGCATCGGCCTGTGTAGGGTGATAGGACACCGAAAACAAAGCCGGACTTTGAGCCCCTAGGGCTTCCGCATTTTTCAAGGCTACCAGGTCCAGGGTCACGATACCATTAGCGTCCTCATCGCATTCAACTATATCAGTCATAGGCCCGGCCATAGCCGATTGGAACTGAATTATAAAATCATCCACATCGGCACAGGTTCCACTGAGATCCTCGATTCGAACCCAAACGGTTTCAATAGGTGGAGTGGCGATCGGATAAGCATTGGGCACTGCAATGGGATTGGCGCCGGTATTCGCATCCAGTAATGAGTTATGGTATGTGATATTGAATAATGCAGGGTTTTGTCCGCCCAGAACATTGACATCGTTCAAGGTAAGGTCGAAAATACCCATATTGATACCATCATCACACTGAAACAGGTCAACTGCCGGAAAAGCTGTCGGTTGAGGCAGAAAATCGATCTGAACAGAATCACCAGTAACACAGCCAGGATCAGCCGGATCGAACACTTCTACTGAAATTGTGCCCGAGTTCGGGGCAACAACGGTAAATGTATCATCGTTGATCGTTGAAGGGCCCTGCGAGACCGCGTTCACGAACCATTCGTAGGAGAGCCCGGGTATTCCGGGGTTAGCGTTCAGAATAATATCATTTTGATCGCAGGTTTCTACATCGGGCCCAAGGTCGATACTAAAAGGGGCATTTGGGATCACATCAACAAAATCGGACAGGGTCACCACATCTCCATTACAGGTATTGGTCCACGTAACCCTGGCTTCATATGTCTCGGTCGTGGAAACGCACACATTGATCGTCGGGCTATTGGAAATAAAGGTCCCCATACTGTCATACCAGCCGAACACATAGGTTGCAGGACCATCCGGGGCGAAGCTCCAGGCCTCGTTATTGGTTGACCATGGAGAATCCAGAGTGTTTCTCCCGGGTGGAACATATGCAGTGTCTCCTGCGTTATTCTGAATTCCTAACGCGGCTACACCACCCTGCCATGAAGAACAGGTTGGTTTGTCCTGAATATATATCTCAATTACATTTGAAAACTCGTAAAAAACCACCATTTGTGTGGCCAGCAGAGAATTACATGATGCAGAGTACATAGGAACCTCGTAATACGACACAACCAGTACGCGGTTTGGGTAGGTTCCCAGCACCTCGTATCCGATTTCTTCGGAAGATGACGCATTGGGGTCTATATCATGAACAGGCGTGAATACATTGGCCTCGGCCAGGGCTTCCTGGGTATTATTCGGAAGATTCTGGCTAAAACTCCAGGCATTGGAGAAAGGTCCGACGTCGAGCGGATCAACCTCGAAACGGATCACACCATTCGATCCTACCTGGAATTCTGTTTCCAGGTTTCCGAAGAAACAAAAATCGAACGGAAGGGTGTCCACGGGCGACCAGGCATCATCAATATTGGGATTCAGCGGATTCGCCAGCCCATTGAAAGGAAATGGCGGATTATAGGGAATGGAGTTTACCGTATACGTAAGTCCCGAAGTATCAAAGGTTTCCAGGAAAGTCGCTGTTATATCGGCGCATCCACCCGCGGAACAGTCGGCGAGTACATCCGGACCGGCATCAACAAACAGTGAACCGGGTCCCTGGGCATGTACATTCAGTGAAAATAATAGCAAGGCAAGGAGCACGAGCAGGTTTGTGGGGTATCTCATCTTCATTATTCAGGGGATTCAGGGCAGAAAATTAAGAAAAATTTAGGAAATTGTTATTTATAACGTTCCAAAATAGAGCAATTCGCCTTTTCATAGCATGGGCCGAATATGTATCTTTGCATTTCGATAAACAAAGACTGAATGGATTTGGAGAAACAACTCAAAGAAATTGAAGCCATGGGCGACGACCATGTGGGCTCATCTACCGATACTCCCATGCGAGATGATGCTTTTGAGTTAAGTGATATTGAGAAGATCGCGAAGATCAAGGAAGATATCCGGAATATCATGCATACGCTGGGGCTGGACTTAACAGACGACAGCCTGAAGGGTACGCCTACACGAGTGGCAAAAATGTTCGTGCAGGAGATATTCGCCGGGCTGCATCCGGAACGGAAACCAAAGGCCTCTACCTTTGAGAACAAATACAAGTATGGTGAAATGCTCGTGGAAAAGAATATTACATTGTATTCCACCTGCGAACACCACCTACTTCCTATAGTTGGGAAGGCACATATTGCTTATATATCTAATGGTACTGTTGTTGGTTTATCCAAAATGAACCGAATCGTGGACTATTTCGCTAAAAGGCCACAGGTACAGGAGCGACTTACAATGCAGATCGTAAAGGAACTTCAGCACATACTGAATACTGAGGATGTTGCTTGTGTGATCGACGCGAAGCATTTGTGTGTGAACTCACGAGGGATCAGGGATATCGATAGTAGTACGGTTACCAGTGAATTTGGCGGGAAATTCAAAGATCCCGAAGTGCGAAGGGATTTTCTCGACTATATTAAACTAGAAACCGAATTCTAAGGCAAGATTCAGAAATGAAATTATTCGAACAACAGGAATTGTTCATCTACAATTCTCTTTCCAAACAAAAGGAAAAGTTCATACCTATACACGAAGGAGCCGTGGGCATGTATGTCTGTGGCCCAACAGTTTATAGCAATGTTCACCTGGGCAATTGCCGTACTTTCCTGTCGTTCGACCTCGTCTTCCGATACCTCAAACACCTGGATTTCAACGTACGTTATGTTCGGAACATAACAGATGCCGGACACCTGGAGAATGATGGTGAAAGCGGCGAGGACCCGATCCTGAAAAAGGCCAGGATCGAGCAGCTTGAACCCATGGAGGTTGTTCAGAAGTATTCTGTTGACTTCCACAATGTGATGGCGCGATTTAACGCCCTCCCTCCTAGTATTGAACCAACGGCAACCGGTCATATCATCGAGCAGATCAGGATCGTGGAGAAGATCATCGAAGAAGGATATGCCTACGAGAAGAACGGTTCCGTATATTTTGATGTCCTCAAATTCAACGAAGACAACGATTACGGGAAGCTCAGCGGCCGGCAGTTGGATGAGATGGTCACCAACACCCGCGAACTGGCCGCTCAAAGCGAAAAGGAGAATCCGCAGGATTTTGCCCTATGGAAAAAGGCCGAACCACAACACATCATGCGCTGGCCGTCTCCCTGGAGCGATGGATTTCCAGGCTGGCATTTGGAATGTACGGCGATGAGCACAAAATACCTTGGAAACCAGTTCGATATTCACGGCGGTGGAATGGACCTTAAATTCCCTCACCACGAATGTGAGATCGCGCAGGCCGAGGCCTGCAACCACCAGAGCCCGGTGAACTACTGGATGCACGCCAATATGCTTACTTTGAACGGTAAGAAAATGGCCAAATCTACCGGGAATAATATTCTTCCGAATGAATTGTTCTCCGGGGATAACGATATTCTTAGTAAAGCTTTCTCACCTATTGTCGCCAAGTTTTTCATGTACCAGGCGCACTACAGAAGTATACTGGATTTTAGCAATGATGCCCTGGAAGCATCCGAAAAGGGATATCTCCGTTTGATGGACGCTTATCGAAGCCTTGGTAGTTTACCTACTGCTTCTGAAAGCACTTTCGATGTACCGGCATGGAGACAGTCCTGCTACGATGCCATGAACGACGATTTCAACAGTCCGATCCTTATTGCCCAGCTCTTCGAGGCCACGAAAGCGATCAACGCCATCAAAGAGGAAAATGCAACAATCACCACGGACGACCTTGAAACTTTATCAAATACAATGAGCGGATTCATTTTTGATGTCTTAGGCTTGCAGGATATTGCTTCGGAAGGAAATGACGATTCCGGTAAGCTAACCGGTGCCATAGAACTGTTGATCGAACTAAGGAACAATGCCAGGGCGAACAAGGACTTTGAGACCAGCGACCGTATCAGGGATGAATTGCTGGAGGTTGGCATTCAGCTTAAGGATGGAAAAGACGGCACCACTTATTCTTTGAATTGAGTTGGAAGTCAGGAGTCGGGAGTCCGAAGTCGGAAGTGGGAAGATGTGAAGAACAAGTTCGAACAATCATTACAGCTCATTATACATAACAATTGAAAAAGATCCTGATATACCCTTTTGTTCTGCTTATCCGAGGATATCAGCGATTCATTTCACCATTATTCCCCTCTACCTGCCGTTACACTCCAACATGCTCGCACTATGCGGTGGAAGCCTTGAAGGTTCACGGGTTATTCAAGGGAGGCTGGTTGGCGACAAAGAGGATTCTCAGTTGTAATCCCTGGGGCGGAAGTGGCTACGACCCCGTGCCCGGTTCAGAAAAGAAAAGAAATATTTAACACTCGTTCAGTCTTGCTTTTCTATCTTTACCGAACCTTTTTGAATTTCTGAATATGCAATTCCTGACTTTCACCTGGAATCCCATCGAAGGGATCGACCTGGGTTTTTTCATGATTCGTTTTTACAGCCTTTCCTACGTGGTCGCTTTTATCATCGGGTGGTTTATAATGAAACGATTCTTCAAGAATGAACGGATCCCAATGGAAAAACTGGACAGCCTTTTCATCTACATGGTGGTTGCCATCCTGGTGGGTGCGAGATTGGGCCATGTACTGTTCTATGAACCTGAAACCATATTGCAGGACCCGCTATCGGTGATCCTGCCGTTCAAAATGGTACCCGAATTCGAATTCACAGGATTCAGGGGGCTTGCCAGCCACGGAGCTGCCATTGGGATAATTATTGCACTTATATATTACAACCGAAAGAAGCTGAAATTCCCGGTATTGTGGATCTTCGATCGTGTGGTGATCACGGTTGCCATAGGCGGTGCCTTTGTTCGACTGGGGAATTTCATGAATTCCGAGATCGTAGGAAGACCTTCCGGGGATTTCCCGCTTGGTGTTCGACTCATTCGCAATGCAGATGATATGCACCCGGAAGCTGCCATGCGGATCACCGGAATGAAGAATCCGAACGACGCCTATAATGCAATAGCCAACGATCCTCAATTCGCCGAAGTTTTGGCAGGAATTCCATTCCGGCATCCCACGCAATTATATGAGGCGCTGGGATATGTGATCACCTTCCTCATACTGTGGTACGTTTATTGGAAGACAGATAAAAAGCAATACCCCGGTTTTATATTCGGATGGTTCCTTATCCTGCTGTTCACAACGAGGTTCATTGTTGAATTCTTTAAGGAAGTACAGGTAACGGACAGGGAAAGCTGGTTCCTCAATACAGGGCAATTGCTCAGCGTTCCCTTCATCATTGCCGGGATCTATATTTTAATGAAATCCAGGAAAAATAAATTTACCCCATGAAAAGAATACTGATAAGCGCCATGATCATCGGTGCTTTGTTTGCTGCTGAAGGCTGCAAGGACGATAAGAAGCCTGAATCCATAACCAAAGAGGTTACTTTCTCCAAGGAAGGTGAGTTGAAATTGATAAAATCCGAAACGGACTCGTTGCTCGCTACACTCGATATCGAGATCGCCGAAGGCGAGTATGAGACCCAGACAGGCCTGATGTACCGAAAGAGTATGCTCGACAACCGTGGAATGCTGTTCATCTTCGAAGAGGAGATCCCTAGGTCGTTTTATATGAAGAATACCGAATTCTCGATAGATATCATCTTCCTCAACGCAAACGACGAAGTAGTGAGTATCCAGAAGAATGCAAAACCACTGGACCAAACCTCACTTCCATCCGGAGCTCCGGCTAAATATGTACTTGAGGTGAACGCCGGACTGAGCGATAAATGGACCCTTGCTGCCGGTGATAAGATGGAGTGGACCAGGCAGTAATTAATTCGGCAATCAATAAAATTAGTAATTAGCTCAGATTTGTCAATCTGAATTTAATTCAGAAGGACAACGGACCTGCAACAATTCCTGACAATAAAAAAACCCGCAATTATCGCGGGTTTTATTTTTATTATTTTTTCTGAACTTATTTCTTCTCCTCTTCCTCCTCCTCGTCTTTCTTATCACTAAGATCGATACCGCGCTTCTTAACGGTGTCGAAGAATACAGGAGTTGCGATGAACAGCGAAGAGTAGGTACCTACAAGTACACCAACGATCAGCGCAAAGATCAATCCACGGATGGATTCAGCACCTAAAATAAATATCGTTAGAAGTACGATAAGTGTGGTCATCGAAGTATTCAATGTACGGCTTAACGTACTGTTCAATGCACTGTTGATGATCCTTTTCATCTTCCAGCTGGAATGTTCGTTAAAGAACTCACGGATGCGGTCGAACACAACCACCGTATCGTTCAGTGAGTAACCGATCACGGTAAGGATAGCCGCGATGAACGACTGGTCGATCTCCATGTTGAACGGCATGATCTTATACGTTAGCGAGAAAATCCCCAGAACGATCAGGACATCGTGGAATACCGCCGCAACGGCTCCAAGACTGAACTGCCATCTGCGGAAACGCAGCAGGATATAGAGGAATACTACTGCAAGCGATCCAAGTACCGCCCAGAAGGACGCCTTCTTGATGTCATCCGCAATAGTAGGACTTACCTTGTAGTACTGCATACGTCCAACTTCTTTCCCTTCATCATCACTGATGAAATCCTCATAGGTCATTCCACCTGGCAGGTTGTTTTTCAATCCGTCGAACAACATACGCTCGATCTCATTATCGATCTCTTCACCTGTGTCGTCAACCTTGTACTTGGTGGTGATCTTTAACTGGTTATCGCCACCGTAGGTTTTTGCTTCGGCACTACCGAATACAGCGATCATATCATTCTGAATATCGGTCGCATTCACATCCTTATCGAAGCGAACCGTATAGGTTCTACCTCCAACGAAATCCACACCCTGGTTCAAACCAACGGTGAAGAGTGATCCAACACTAACTAAGATCAGGATACCGGAGATCACATAGGCGATCTTACGTTTCCGAAGGAAATCGATATTCACATTCCTGAACAGGTTCTTGGTCATGGCCGTAGAGCATGGAAGTGGTTTTCCATTCTTCGTATATCGGTCGATGAACAATCTTGTGATGAAGATAGCCGTGAACAAGGATGTAAGGATACCGATAAGAAGCGTGGTCGCGAATCCCTGGATTGGCCCCGTACCGAATACAAGTAGTATCAAACCGGTAAGACCCGTAGTGATGTTTGCATCGAGAATAGACGACAAGGCGTTGTTGAAACCATCCTTGATCGCATCTTTCTGCGCCTTACCTTTCGCCAGCTCCTCTCGGATCCTTTCGAAGATAAGTACGTTCGCATCCACCGAAATACCAATGGTAAGTACTATACCCGCAATACCCGGAAGGGTTAGCACGGCTCCAAGTCCGGCAAGTACCCCAAAAATGAACAGGATGTTAACTACAAGGGCGACATCGGCAAATAGACCGGCTCTTCCGTAGTAGAATACCATCCATAGAAGTACAAATCCTAAAGCGATCAGGAAGGAAAGGATACCACTGTCGATAGCTTCCTGTCCTAAAGTTGGTCCAACGATCTCGGCCTGGATAATGTCTGCTGAAGCAGGCAGTTTACCGGCCCTAAGTACGTTTGCAAGGTCTTGTCCTTCGTTGATGGTAAAATCTCCGGTGATCGAACTTCGACCTCCGGCAATGGCTCCCGAAGTTACCCCCGGTGCAGAATATACAATATCATCAAGTACGATCGCGATCTGAGATCCATTAGTATAGGCTGCACCCGTCATATCTTCCCAGATCTTCGCCCCCTTACCATTCATCTGCATGGTCACATCCACTCTACCCGCAGGGTCGTAGGACTGGGCTGCATCTACCACAACTCCACCACTGAGCGGCGGAACCATATCCCTGTTCCCTTTGATCGCGTACAGATCCTGGAATACCATGGTTTCACCATCTACGGTCTCAACCTCACGCTCTACTCCCCAGGCAAACTTTACGTAACGCAGGTCATTAGGCAGTTGTGCCCTGATCTGCGGCGTGGCCAGGTATTGCGAGATCATTTCGGTATCGGTTGCAAGGGCTGTCGCAACTACAGGTCCGCCCTGTCTTCCGAAGTCGACAAATTTAGACATCAATGGATTCTCCTTGGCAGGATCCGCCTGTTCGTCTACTTCCTCACCTCCAAGTATATCCTCGATGGCCTCATTTTCGACATCGGTGCTATCGGCTACTTCCTCCTCCGCTTCGGG
>JAUIIU010000084.1 GCA_030431695.1 Bacteroidia bacterium
CCAATTTGGCCTTTGGAATGGATACAGCTGCACTGGAACAAGCTTTTGGAAGGCCGGTCGTGAATATGGGGACCCATGCCGCTCTCGGAATGGAGTTTATGTTGAAAGAGGCCATGCCTGCTATAAATCCCGGGGATATAGTGATCGTTTCTCCCGAATATTTACTATCCATAGAGGGCGACTACGAAATAAAAGAACTGGCGAGCCTGTTGTTTCCCACTTCATCCAAATATTTTGATTTTCAGTTAATACCGGCAATTTCGGCTCATTTAAATCGGACTCGTAAAAATCTCGCCCGCAGCTTCAACGGGGAAACTGATCTGGGCAGGCAATCACCCTATACGGTGGAATCCTTCAATGAATATGGCGATTTCACAGCTCATTGGAACCAGGAACCACCCGGGCAACTAAAGAAAGAGTGGCCACTTTCGTATCGGAAATGGCGCGGTATCTCCCTTCTCAATGAATTTAAGAACAATTTTGAGGAAAATGGAGCCTGTGTGTATCTTCTTTTTCCGGCCTATGCTGAATCCGAATACCGAAAAAACGAAAAGGTAATCAATAACCTATATAAGGATATAATAGAATCTCTTAAGGTTGATATCATTGGAAAGCCCATTGACGGTGTCCTACCGGATTCGCTCTTCTACGACACAGTCTATCATCTTGGAAAAGATGGTGTTCAACAAAGAATGGAAACCATTACTGAATTAATGGAAGATCGTTCAGTACTCGATTGCGAAGTTAGGGAATGATGATCCCGGGGTATTATTCTCCACTTACCATCAGCATGAAAATGCTATCGGGACTATTTATTCAATTGCCTGATACTTTTCCCTCTGAACAACCTTAGCAGCAATCGTAACCATCCGGAATTTAGTTTCTTTGCTACCCCGGAAGCTTCAAGCTCTTTCAGGATTCTGAACCTATTTGACTCTAACAAGGTGCTATCTGCGATCAATTTGATGAGATCTTCTACCAGGTTTGGGAAGAGTCGATTCATAACTTCAGCACGTTCCTCTGCCATCTTCTTTTTAATCTTCGGGTCATTTGAGAAACCATCCAGGTAGAATACGGAAATATTCTCGTTAAGATGCTCGTAGGTCACTCCACGCAGAAACAGCGCATTCATAAAAAATTCCCAATCCGAAACATATTTATTCTTCTCGTTATAATATCCCAATTGATCGAACAGGCCTCGTTTGATGAAGGAACCCGGATGTGGTAAAGAATACTCGTAGACGAATGGAAACGAGAGTTTTTCGGGGTAGCTGAACGGCTTCTCGGCATCATCTGATTTATATATTAGATCTCCGTAGAATATATCGGCTTCCGTCTTGAAAAAATCCTCAAAATTCTCAATGATATTTGTTGCCAGCAATGCATCGCCACTATTCAGAAACAGCAAATATCGTCCGGATGCCATTCGAATTCCTTTGTTCATTGCCTCGTAGATTCCGGAATCGGGTTCACTCTGCCAACGGATCGTATGGTTCGAATAATTCTTCAGCAATTCTACACTTCCATCAGTACTTTGCCCGTCGATAATGATATGTTCGAATCTTCCCGAAGTGATCCGCGCCACACTATCCAGGGTCCTCTCCAGCCCTGAAACGTTATTCAGATTTATGGTTATAATGGAAACATTCATCGCTTTCTGTTTGCATATTTCAACAGCCTGTGTGCCACTTTTCGAGCAATTTTCGAAATGAAATTATCCTTAACGGGTTCGGGTGCAAGGCTCATCTTCACAGGAAAGGCAATTGGTATCTTCTTATATTCTGAATAATGGCAGGTTCGAAGCTCATCCTTGTATTCGGCGTATAACTTTTTTAACAACGGAAAATCCTGAAACGTAAACCTGTCGTATTCCCTGGATACGGCATTTTCATCATCGGACAATTTACTGAAATGATAAAATACAAGTTCGGTGCCGTCATTGAGCACTATTGCACCATCTTCTATCTCCGCGACCTGTCTCTCATGCAGGTTCCAGGGGGCCATATTGTAATTATAGGTGGTAAGCACCCGAACATCCTTGTAAAACAAAGGTGCATGAGCCATCCATAACTGGTCGACGAAATAGCCCTTGTTCGGACGATCATACCCGAAACGGATCACTCGCTCCTCCCACCAGTCCAGCATACTCCTGGTTTCAGCATGATTCATATTCAATCCCAGGAACCCGAGATTGTATAACCCAAACCTGAGAAAAGTGTTCTCCTCCGGTTGTTTTCCATCCCTTGGGATCGGGCTGAGGATATGAGGTGTTAGCACGGCCGAACCCTCATTTAGCAATGTATTTGTTTCTGAAAGAGATTCGTAGAAATACAGGTCGGGATCGAGGTAATAGAGCTTTTCAATTTGGGGATGGGTATCCTTCAGGTATTTAAAGACAGTAGGTTTTACCGAAGTATTCAGTTCGATGATATAGTAGCGAACCAGCAGATCCTGAAGATCGATCGTTGGTATCTCGTCCACCGGTATCACTGTAGCCGGATCAAATTCGGCATAATCGACCGCCGGGGATCTTTCGTCCACCAGGATGACAAAAAAGCTCATTTCCGGGTTGTGTTTCAGCAGAGAACGCTTCAGGGCCAGGGCCTGCCCCAGGTAATTGTTGGAGCAGATCGTGAATGCCGCATGTGATGCCGTAGCCATAGGTCTTTACTTGAATTTTCCCAGGATCCGTTTTCTCCATTGCCGTACTTTGAAACGGAAAGGAGCCTCCCTCTTCTGTTTTTCCAACACCATGGGATAGAAAATAAAAGTAGGGGTATTTATCAAGGGATGAAAGAGGTCGATCTGAAAATAATTCATAAGGTTATCCACAAAATCCTCTACGATCCGGGTATCGTTGCTGTGGGTCGAAAATCCCCCGGCTGCAAAATCGGCGATGATCATGTCCACATACTCGAAAGGCTTCTTTGCCCAGCAGCGAAAGTTGAAGTCCCAATCGGAACTTTTCTTATAATCGGTATTGAACTCCCCGATCTCATTCACCACAAAAGACCTCCTGTAAAACATGGCCTGGTGGCAGATATTCTGGTTTAATAGTTTCGGCAGGTCGAAGGGCCCGTCGTAGATATCACCATCTTTGGCCCAGCCGGTATCCCCTTTGATCATTGCATTGCCATAGAGCACATGAGCGTTTGTATCACTAAGGATGACTCCAACTTTCTCCAATACATCTTCGGAATGAAACACATCATCCGAACCCAAAAAGATAAGCCAGTCTCCTGTGGCACGAACCATGGCCTTGTTCATGGCGTCGTAGATCCCTTTGTCCTTTTCAGAATAAACCCTGAGCCCCGGCAGCTTCTCCCCGAAACTCTTTGCCAGTTCTACCGTATTATCTCCCGAATTGCCATCCTGAAGGATTACCTCTACACTTGTCTCTGTTTGAGCTGCGATGCTTTCCAGGGCCACAGCTAGCGTGCCTGCGGAGTTATAGGTTGGTATGAGGATGGAGAATGTGAACATCAATCGATCCAGTGAATTTCTTCAGATCCTCTAAAATTTCCCAATTTCAGCCTCTGAAAGAGTTTACGTTTTTTCTTATGAACTTTTACGGAGCGCAGTGCCTCTTTTACATAACCTTCCTGATCTCCCGATTTCTGCCCCTTTCGAATTCGAAAAGCTCCGAGTTTACGCTGCGTACAACACAACTTTTCACAATGAAAAAACTGCATCCATAAGTCGAAATCGGCTGCCAGTTTATAAGCTGTATTCAATTTGGCTTCTGCCTCCTCCCATAGGCTACGTGTCCAGAAAGTAGACTCCTGCTGAATAAACGCGTGATCTTTCTCGAACCGTCGATCATAAAAATCCTTTCTAAGAGCCACGGGGTATCGCTGATATAAGATGTTTCCACCTTCATCGATAACCGTTGGATATCCCTGCAGCCACCTCACTCCATTATTGTCGGGGTTCAGTTTCTCGGCGACAAAGTCGAGTGAGCCCTCCCAAAGAATATCGTCTGAATTGATCCAACACATTATATCTCCGGTTGAACGGTCCAGGCCTTTGTTGATGGCATGATACATGCCATCGTCACTTTCCGAAACCCAGAAGGCCAGGTCACTTTGGTACTTTTTAATTATCTCAACGGAGTTGTCGGTGCTGCCTCCGTCAATGATGATATACTCCAAATTTGGATAATTCTGATCAATAACAGATCGAATCGTTTGCTCCAGGAAGTCACCTTGATTATAGTTTGGTGTTACAACCGATATTTTAGGATAAGCTGATATAGTATTCGATTTAAGTTAATCATTCGTACTTGTTATACGCAAACGCCTTGTGTCCTTTGGGTATAAAAAACGTGTCCATTTGCCAAAAACTCATATCCTTATTTCGGAGCATAAGATCTGCCTGGTCTATCGAAGCAAATCCAAGAGAATCCAGGTAGGTACACATTTCCCAATACCTCAGGGACGAATCCGTAAGTTTAAAATTATAGGTTTCAATAATTAAAAGCTCGGTTTCCTTTAGTATTCGACTGGCACCTTCCAGGATCGGAACTTCGAATCCATGAGTGTCTAATTTCAGTAAGTACGGGCCCTTTAATCCCCTTCTTTCAACTTCGTTATCGAGACTTATCTGATGGAGCGTTTTCATGTTTGGGTTCGATTTCGATTTACTCGCTTGTCCGCCAAATAGTTGGGAATCGTCAAAATATACTTCGCCATCTTCTTCACCTGCCACTGCCAGTACGTAGTTAGCCTTGGGATTTGCCTTCCCTAACGTTTCTAAACCTTCCTTATGCGCTTCCTGTGCTTCAACGAGCAGGTATTCGGAATCGGGATAGAAATTCATACAATTCTTTGACCACCGCCCGTCGGAGGCACCAACATCGATAACCGTACCAATCATCGGTTGTCTTAATGCCGCACGACCAAGGGCTCGGTTAAGAGTAAAGGCGTTCCTGGGTGGCTCGGATCCAATTTTTGTCAATCTGTATCCGAAAAAGGAAAAAACTCTTTTTACTAATTTCCTGATCATTTCGACCGTGACTTTAAGTAAACTGCTTTCAGGTATTGCTTTAAATTGGTCCTTTTTTCACTATTTCCAGGTCCTAGATTTGTAAAATAGTGAAAGGAGATAGTTTTTTTCGGTATAGTGTCCAACTCGCCGTATCCATAATCGCTAAGAAATTGTGCGCCTAGGTAGTCCGCATAACCTTGCATGAACCTATTAAAACTCGAACTTATACTTTTATCAGTGGTTTTACCCTTACTTTTCTCGTAGGATATTTCATCGTTCTGAAATGGATCTCCGAAGTGCCCCCTGTATTTCATATTAGTGCTGGTATCAAGGACCTTTTCAGAAAAAGAGAGACCAAGCCATTCGTAAAGTTCTGATACCACATCTTTGGTGTTATTTTTCAAGTCTTCGTAGAAAAGTGAGATCACTTTGGGATTACCCGAATGATCATCGCCAAACTTCTTCAACCACTTCGGGGCGTATAACAGGTCTCTTCTAAATTGGTTAAGTTCGTCTATGGATGTCATCCCATAGGTTTTTACAAGCGATCTGACAACATCCAGGGGATTTCGCCTGAGGATAATGATCCTCGCTTTCGGAAATAGTTCATTAATCTCCTGAACCATCTCCCAGTACCTGGGTGTCTTGTCTATGACATAGCTATGGCCTTTCAGCAGGGGCTCATAGATTGAAAGAATATGTCGCTTTAGCAATTGCTTTGTATCCAGCTCGGGAAAATTCTTCTTGTAATTGTAAAATGCACCCTGGGCTAAAGAATTGTCGAAGGTTCCCTCGATCAACTTGGGTTTTATCTGGTTGGCAAAATTCAACAGAATCCAAGGTTCACTGCAGGTGTTCACTTCGTCATTATTGGACAATAAACTTTGCAGATAGGTGGACCCACTTCTGGGTTGGGAAATGATGAATATGAGGTTTTCTTCTTTCATTTCTATTTCCTTGTCATTCTTTTTATCCTACCTGATATTCTTTTCAAAAAATCCCCAGATTTTTCTTTTTTCTTTTCTCTGTAGATATCTAAAATCTGTTCTTGACGCGATATTACTTTTTTGCGCGTCTGATCATCTAAGTTATCCACTTCTAATCGATATTTATCGAAAATATACTTTAAAGATTCCAAATGTACTTCCCGATTTGATTTAGAAAGTCCGGATGTACTCACCCTTATCTTCGAAGTGACTTCATCACTATAAGCCATTTTGGCTATTTTCGACAATCTAATACGAAGGTCATAATCTTCATATATTTTTAAATTCGTATCGTGGAAACCAACTTCTTCCAGCAATGATCGCCTTACCATTTCCATGCGAAACAAACTTGATCTCGGGTAATCTCGAGTTAGTGTCTTCAGAAATAAGTTGCTATCCAAGTCGATGCTAACACCAGGTTCGATCCAAGTCCATAATTCTTTCTCCGTGTCTTCTTCCATCACATAGGTATTGTTGGAAAACACTAAATCACTATTTGTCTCCTTTAACAGATTAAACTCAATTTCCAGTTTATTCGGCAGATAAATATCATCCCCATCAACATAAGTAACCAAATCACCTTTGATCATAGCCAAGGCCGTCCTTCTCGTTTCTACTACTCCTTTATTTTCGGTATGAAATAGATATTTTATAATTGGATTCTGATTCGCAAAATCTTTGATAATTAACTGAGAGTCATCAGTTGACGCATCATCGACAATAATTATTTCGCAAGGTTGAAGTGTTTGGTTTAAAACACTACTGATAGCAACCTTTAAGAATTCACATTGGTTGTAGGATGTTATATATACGGAAACATTCAATCCAATTGATATTTATAGTTATCGCTAAGCTCTAATGTAATGGATTTCAGTCTTTCCTTCATCTCCGCACTCCAATTCGAATACTTAGGAAAACTAGCTACTTTGAACATATTTGATGGTTCATTCGGAGCAATGTGCAGCTCATTTTCTTTTGATTCAACCAAATTTTTAAACTTAGATTTCTTTATTGAGATCTTAGATCCGGAAAAGCCAAGCATTTTTTTAAATGTCTTATGATCTTTTAAGAGATCTTCTAATCGAACGGTTAAGCATTGATCAGCACAAGTGGTTTTAAACTTCTCTATAAACTCGTGAGTGGCATACCATACCCAGCTTAGTTTTTGAACTTGGTCTAATTCATTCCATGCAATTGAATCGTCCATTTTAATTCGCCCCAATTCCCATACGGAGTCATTCTTATGCCAGCCTTTTCGTATTGCACTTCTTACAAAATCTCCAGGATGCCTTGTGATATGAATGAATTTAGCTTTTGGGAACATCTTCTTGATCTGGTAGCTAAAGAAAACATTGCACTGATTGGTTTCAAGAAATATCTTATTCTCAACCTTTGCCTGGAGCATTAGCTCAACCCTTGCCACCTGGAACATCTTAAATAACACTTCCTGCTTCTCCTGGTTGTGAAACGCAAAATTCGATTGCAGGAACATGTTCGGAGACGCTTCGTGATAGGCCATTACATCATCGAGTTCTTTGAAAATCTTGTTTAGGAATGCAGAACCGGATCGTCCAGTATTTAGAACAAACACAGGTTCATAGTTTTTATAGAATTCCTCAAGGAAACCACTACTCGTATGATGAATATGGGTGAACTCCATAAAACTCGATTTAATACTTCAATTTATTTTTAATGAGGGAAATGCAGTATCGATCACCTCCTCTACATTTTGATATTTTCTATTCAATTTAGTTTTAACTCTTGCGAATTCCTTCCGATTATACTCTGCGTAAGGATTGTTCTCCGGATTTTTCCATACCTGATCGTCACCAATATGAAAAGTAAGGTATTCTTCACCAAATTCAATGAAATTCCGCGACAATAATTTCATATTCAAGAACATCACCAATCCTATATATGCCGCTCCAATACAAATTCTCCCCAATTCCATCTTTTTGAAAAGATCCCGTTTAAAAACAAAGCAATCATAGCCCGGATGTTTAATACCCGTTTCTTCGAACATTTCCGGCAATTCCGAGGGGTGACTGTATTTAGCGCTTATCGTTCGTCTATTTATTATGAACGCATCACATCCACTCTCAATAGTTTTCACTATCCAGTTGTAAAAATTGGGCCGTAAAGCGATATCGACATTTGTATAAATTATGTAATCTCCTTTTTTCGACATCCTGTATGCCCTTTTCAAAATGTCTCTGATAAACGGAAGCCGTCTGCTTAAGTCCTTCGAATCTATATCTGCAATAGATCGCCTAAGGTTCTTTGTTGTTATTAAATGATTTGGAATTATTTCACGATCCTCGGCAAATTGAGTTGTGCATTGCAATACCGTAACTTCGGAGGATTCTGCCTTAGCCAGCCTCATGCTTTCAAATGTTATCGGTTGTGCAATGAAAAGGTCAGACGACTTACCTACCTTCACCGGATTTATTATGTGGATTAATTTCAAATCTTAAATTCTTTATCTTCTAATGATAGAACTTTCTGAACCTCATACTAAAAACGAATAAATCAAGAATTAATCTCAATTCTAAATCTTATTAATTTATTCAATACAGAGCCAAACACCCCAGTAAGCAATCCATATCTTAACCAATGTCTGATCGATCTGTGTTTTACCCAGTTCTTTTTTATTCGGTTAATGCCGTGTGAGTAAATTTTCATAACTCCGATTCTAAAAC
>JAUIIU010000125.1 GCA_030431695.1 Bacteroidia bacterium
ACGGGCATTTTTGAGCAGTGATTTGCGCGATCCAAGTGCTTTCCCACGGGATCCTGCCTATTCGTGGAATACGGACAACTTCGGCCCCATTTATATCCCGGAAGCCGGAAAGACTGTTGCGATAACTGCGGAGAGCATTCCTTTTTACCGAAGGATCATCGAGGTGTATGAGGGCCGTGAACTGGGGATAGACAATAAGATCAGTCAGAAAGGCACCCAGGTATTCCTGAATGGCGAACCAATAAGTGAATACACCTTCAAGATGGATTATTACTGGATGATGGGTGATAACCGCTCCAATTCACAGGATGCGCGTGCATGGGGATATGTACCCTTCAATCATGTTGTAGGGAAACCGGTCTTTGTCTGGTTCAGCTGGAATAGCAACGCAAAAGGCTTTATGAACAAGATCCGATGGAATCGCCTGTTCACGACGGTACACGGGGAAGGTGAGCCTGTATCCTACTTCAGGTACTTCATCATACTTCTTGCGGGATGGTTTGTGTTTAATTTCTTCAGAAAACGTAAGAAGAAAAAAGCATAGCGAAGTTGTTTATTTTGTTGATTTGTTTATTCGTGGATTTGTATTAATTAACTTGGGACTATGACCAACATATAAACTTTTTCAATTTATAAACTGTTAAACCATTCGTTCCATTCTTATCCATCCCACCTATTTTCCTTCCATCGCGCACATGGTCGCCATAGCCGTGGCAGATGAAGTAATCTTTGAAGTCCAGGATAATTACCAGAAACAGACATATCGGAACCGGGCGCACATCGCCCATACCAATGGTGTTCTTCAGCTGAACATCCCCATCAAACACAGCAAAGACGGAACCAGACAAAAGACCAGGGATGTAGAAGTAGAAAACGATTTCCCCTGGCAATCACAGCACTGGAAATCATTGCAAACTGCTTATCGCACCTCTCCTTTCTTCGAGTATTACGAAGACGACCTGGAGCCACTGTTCACAAACCCGGTTGTAAAACTGTTAGATCATAATATTGCCATCTTCAAGATGCTTGCAGAACTGACAGGTATTGAAGTTACGTATAGATTTACAGAATGCTATGAACTAACCCCTGCAACAACAGACCTCAGGGAACTGGTAGTTTCTAAAGGAGAGAAAGTTTTTGATTTTGCCGCTTACACCCAGGTATTCCAGGTAAACCACGGCTTCTTATCCAATATGTCCGTCCTCGACCTTTTATTCAACGAGGGGCCGAATACATTGCATTATCTTGAAAATCAAGCCCTGGATCTTTGATCATTCCGACTTTGGAGGCCACCCAAGGACGGCAAATACCGCCTTGTGATCTGAAAACGAGTTCTTCACCGTTTCAAAATCTATTATGCCGAAAGCATTTTCGGAAGCGAGAATATAGTCGATCCTCATAGGGAAGAAATCGAATTTGAACGTAGAGCCAATCCCGTTCCCCCGTACCAGGAAGCTATCGGTCATATCCCTCGTTAGTTTCCTGTAGACATACGAAAAGGCCGTATTGTTGAAATCACCGGCCATCAGTACCGGGTAAGGCGAAGTGTTCTTGTGCTTTATGATCTCTTCAACCTGCCCCTGTTGCTTCTTAAAGTTTCCG
>JAUIIU010000085.1 GCA_030431695.1 Bacteroidia bacterium
TTCAGAGAAAAATAAAGGAAAGTGCCGGAAAAGAACAACAGGCCTTCGATGCAGGAGAGATCGTACTACTGGGGGCCAATAAGCACCCCAACCCGGAAGACAGGATGGATGGCGAGTTGGAGCTTTATCCCTTTGTGAAGCAAAATCCGAGGAAGACACTTATTGAACCGATAATTCCCCGGCGACTGGCGGAGAAACTGGAACAGGATCGGTTGGCGAACGAAAAAGTCTAGATAAATTTCAACTGGTAACAGAATGAGCAGAAAGAACTTAGAAAACATCAGCCTTGAAGCAAAGGAATCGTTGCGTTCGAACAAAGAAAAGGAAATGCACGACACTGCTGAGGACATTCCAGTGAAAAGTGTTTACAATGCGACCGATATGGCGGATATGGATCACCTCAGTTTCGTATCCGGTATTGCGCCAAACCTTCGCGGACCCTATTCCACCATGTACGTTCGAAGATCCTGGACCATTAGGCAATATGCAGGTTTCTCAACTGCCGAAGAGAGTAATGCCTTCTATCGAAGAAACCTTGCTGCCGGCCAAAAAGGCCTCTCCGTAGCTTTCGACCTTGCTACACACCGCGGCTACGACAGCGATCACGAACGGGTTGTGGGTGATGTTGGAAAAGCCGGTGTTGCTATCGACAGTGTCGAGGACATGAAGATACTGTTCGACCAGATACCGCTGGACAAGATGAGTGTTTCAATGACCATGAATGGTGCAGTTTTGCCCATTATGGCCTTTTATATCATTGCTGCGGAAGAACAGGGTGTCGCCCCGGAAGCCCTCGCTGGGACCATTCAGAACGATATCCTGAAAGAGTTCATGGTAAGGAATACCTATATCTACCCTCCTACTCCATCCATGCGAATTATCAGTGACATCTTCGAATATACTTCGAAGCATATGCCGCGATTCAACTCGATTTCGATCTCCGGCTATCACATGCAGGAAGCAGGTGCCACCTGCGATATTGAACTGGCCTATACCCTGGCCGACGGACTGGAATACATCCGAACCGGACTTGAAGCGGGTATGGACATAGACAGCTTTGCGCCCCGACTTTCATTCTTCTGGGCGATCGGGATGAACCATTTCATGGAGATCGCTAAGATGCGTGCGGCACGTATGTTGTGGGCGAAGCTCGTTAAACAGTTCAATCCGAAGAACCCGAAATCCATGTCGCTGCGAACTCATTGTCAGACCAGCGGATGGAGTCTTACAGAGCAGGATCCGTTCAACAATGTGGCGCGCACCTGTATCGAGGCTGCGGCTGCGGCCTTCGGTGGAACCCAATCATTACACACCAATGCTCTTGATGAGGCGATTGCGCTTCCAACTGATTTCTCTGCGCGGATCGCGAGGAATACACAGATATACCTGCAGGAAGAAACCCAGATCACCCGCACGGTCGATCCTTGGGCCGGGAGCTACTATGTTGAATCCCTTACCCGGGATATTGCTGAAAAAGCCTGGGCTCTTATCCAGGAAGTTGAAGAACTTGGCGGTATGACAAAGGCTATCGAGGCGGGTATTCCGAAGTTGCGAATCGAGGAAGCTGCTGCCAGAAAACAGGCACGTATCGATAGCGGACAGGATGTGATCGTTGGTGTGAACAAATACCGACTTGAAAAAGAGGACCCGCTTCATATACTTGATGTGGATAACCAGAAGGTTCGTCAAGGTCAGATCGAACGCCTGAACCGCATTAGATCAGAACGAAACGAAGAAGCAGTTAATTCTGCCCTGGGTAAATTGACCTCTTGTGCCGATACAGGTGAAGGAAATTTATTAGCTTTAGCGGTGGATGCAGCTCGTGAAAGGGCTACATTGGGAGAGATCTCCGATGCGCTTGAAAAGGTTTTTGGGAGATATAAAGCACAGATCAGATCATTCAGCGGCGTGTACAGTAAAGAGATAAAGAAAGATCCGTCTTTCGCAAAAGCGAGACAAATGGCCGACCAGTTCGCAGAAATGGAAGGGCGTCGTCCGCGTATCATGATCGCCAAGATGGGGCAGGATGGTCATGACAGGGGCGCTAAAGTAGTAGCAACAGGTTATGCCGATGTTGGATTCGACGTTGACATTGGCCCATTGTTCCAGACCCCTGCAGAAGCAGCCAAACAAGCCATGGAGAACGATGTTCACGTACTTGGTGTGTCATCCCTTGCTGCTGGGCACAAGACCCTTGTTCCGCAGGTTATCGAAGAATTAAAGAAACAGGGAAGGGACGATATCATGGTGATAGTAGGAGGAGTGATCCCCCACCAGGATTACCAGTACCTTTTCGACTCGGGAGCTGTGGCGGTATACGGCCCCGGCACAAAGATCAGTGATGCTGCAATCGAGATGTTGCAGATCCTGATCGATTCCATTGCATAAAAAAAGCTGTCTTTCGACAGCTTTTTTCAGAACTTAGTTCTTCAATTTATCACTGGAAACCTCCAGCATATTTTTAAAGTCGCCGGCATTGACCACCGTCCAGTCGGATAACGGCTTGAAGTATTTCTTGATTATTTTATTGACGTCTTCAACTGTTAACTTCTTCACCTTTTCTTCAATCCCTTTATGGAAGTTCATATCACGCTCGAAGAATATATTGTTATTGATCTTACTGGCTAACTCATTGTCCTTAGCACGGGCGACAGACTGGGCTTCAACCCAACCATTGATCGCATCGTCCAACTCCTCCTGGGTGATTCCATCGGCTATGAACCTATCGATCTCTTCCTTGAAACCAAGCTGTACCTTCTCCTCATTTTCCGGAGCGTATATGGCATAGATCTGCATGAATGAATTCTTCTCTGTATTACTGTCATCCACATCCACACCTCCTCCGGCTCCGTAGCTTACACCGTCTTTTTGCCTGAGGCGTTCTGCGATACGGGAGTTCAGAAATCCTCCACCGAAAATGGATCCCGCGATCGCTAAGGCCGGATAATCATCACTGTACTGACTGCACTCAAAGGTCAGCGAACCCAATGTGATCGCATTCTTCTTGTCCGGTGTCTTGATCTTTTCATTAGCAGAATTAACCTCGTGAAATTGTTGTGGAATCTGGGTAAAAGGCAGATCCGATTTAAAGTTGGAGAATTCAGAATTAAAGAAATTCTTCAATTTCTCTTCATCAAAATTACCAATCGCGATCACTGTAGCATTGTTCGAGATTCCGTAGAAGTCGGAATGGTATTTCTTCATGTCCTCAATCGTAACGGCATTGATCGCCTCTTCTGTTTCCTCGATGGTCAAATTGTAAAGTGGGTGGCCCTTGGGGTAATTCTGGTTGATCTGTCCCAAGCGAACAGAAGCCTGGTAGCCGGGTTCACTTTTATTCATCTCGATACTCGCCAGGTTCTGAACACGTATCTTTTCCAACTCTTCTTCCGGAAAAGCAGGATTTTTCAACATGTCAGCAGCCAGTGCAAGGGTTTCCATAAGGTTCTCTTCCTTCGAATTTATATAGGTGAATATCTTTCCGTTACTCCCACCGAAAGAAACAGAGGATTGTAATTCACTTAGCCTGTCTTCGATCTGCTGTCGTGTTTTTGATTTGGTTCCTTTATTGAGCATACTCGCTACGTAAGACGGTGTCACGCCTTTATTCATCAGGTCGTCCACCGTACCATTTCGCATGGCAAAATTCACAAAAACTGTATTTCCACGGTTATTTTTCTTGATCAGACCATAATCAATACCACTTTCCTCCCATCTGCCCTGATCCAGGCGCTGCTGGATATTATCGTAGGAAACGTCGAATGCCTCGCCGGCATCATAACCTTCCCGGCCCTTATAACTTGAAACCAGATCTTCCAAGCCCTCGGTGTGTGCAATTCCCACTCGGACGGGGTCTTTGGTTGGTACAAATCTCCCAACGGTTCGATTACTGGGAATAAAATAAGTTTTCAGAGCACTATTCACCTGCTCCAGGGTTGCTTCTTCTACCCTGTCCCTGTGGATAAAGGCCAGTCGCCAGTCGCCTGCACCTATGAACTCACTCATATATGTTCCCAAAAAAGACGAGTTGCTGAACACCTCATCCATTTCTTTGAGTAAGTTAGCTTTTGCCCGCTTCAACTCTTCCTGGGTGATAGGATTGTCCTTTAGTTTGTCAAAAGCGGCCAATAGCGTGTTCTCAGCTTCCTCATAGGACTTGTTTGAAGGGATGTCCAGGTTGAAATACATGAACGAAGGCTCCTTTGTAAACGGTGCGAAAGACCAGATAGTAGAGGCTTTCTGAGAATCGATCAAAGCTTTATAAAGTCGGCCGGAAGGCTGATCAGTAAGTACATTCTCAATGATGGATAGAGCCGCATAGTCTTCGTGTGAACCAGCCGGAGTGTGATAAAGTGCCGCCATGACCTGTAGATCTCCAACTCGCTCCAGTCGCACTCTACGCTCTCCATCCTGAGGTGGTTCGATAGTTGGAACATCCTTTAACGGATGCGCCGGGTTCTTAAGTGGTCCGAATTTCTTCTCCACCAGGGCAAGGGTCTTGTTCTTATCGAATTTACCCGTGATCATCAATACAGCGTTATCCGGGCGATAATACTTCTTGTAAAAAGCTTTCAGGTTGTCAATAGGTACCCGTTCAATGTCTGAACGATTCCCAATTGTAGATTGCCCGTAATTATGCCACAGGAAAGAAGCACTGATGACCTGCTTCATCAAAACATTGGTAGGTGAGTTCTCACCGGCTTCGAATTCGTTCCTAACCACAGAAAACTCAGATTCCAGGTCCTTCTTGGCGATGTATGAATTCAACATCCTGTCCGCTTCAAGATCCAGGGCCCAGTCGAGGTTTTCGTCTGTTGCATTGAAAGTTTCAAAATAATTGGTCCTGTCGTACCAGGTGGTCCCGTTAGGACGAGCCCCATGCGAGGTAAGTTCCTTTGGAATATCCGGATGGTTTGGAGTTCCTTTAAAAACAAGGTGCTCAAGCAGGTGGGCCATTCCTTTTTCACCGTATCCTTCATGACGTGAGCCAACCTTATAAGTTATATTTACGGTGATGGTTTGTGCCGAATTATCGGGAAACAGTAACACTTTTAACCCGTTGTCTAGCTTATACTCGGTTATACCCTCAACCGAAGCTGTTTGCTTGATCTGTGCCTGTGCCGTGATGGCTATGGAAAACAAAGCCAACACGAACAACTGAGCCATTGTTCGATGTAAAATTTTCATAGTAAAATAATTGGTGTTTGAAACCTAAAGTTACGTTATATCAAGCAATAGTACATATTGAGTCACGTTAAAACTGTGTTGTATAGGATTTTACTGACAAATGATATCAGCAGTAGTCATAAATCTCTTTTGAATTTTCTATTCTGAAAGAAATAGATAATTTCGCCTGGTATGGAATATACAATTAAGACCGAACGCCTGGGGTTGCGCAATTGGAAAGGATCCGACGAAGAGCCTTTTTCCGAGATGTGTGCAGATCCCGAGGTGATGAAGCACTTTCCAAAAGCACTTACCAAGAAGGAAACTATTAGCTTCATCCGAAGATTACAGGCGCATTTCGATTTGTATGGCTACTGTTATTTTGCGGTGGACGTCCTCAAAACAGGGGAATTCATTGGTTTTATCGGACTCGCGAATCAAACCTGGGAGAGTGTTTTCACACCCTGCGTGGATATAGGATGGCGACTAAAACGTTCTGCCTGGGGCAAAGGATACGCCACCGAAGGCGCTAAAGCATGTCTTAAGGCCGCTAAAGATAAATTTGGGATCGATGAGATATTGGCCTTTGCCACCGATACCAATATCGGCTCACAAAAAGTAATGCAAAGGATCGGGATGAAGGTGATCGGGACGGTTCAGCACCCGCATATACAGGGAGATCCAAGGTTTAAACACTGCGTCGTATACAAATCTATTATGCAAGCATAATAATTTTGATGATTTGCTTACCTTTACATTTCTAAATTCAAATGCATGGATCTACAGGCAAAAATGCTGCGTGACGACGCCCTAAAAGGAAAGACAATTGTAGTTACCGGTGGCGGTAGCGGACTCGGAAAATCAATGACCACCTACTTCCTGGAACTGGGCGCAAATGTGGTGATCACTTCTCGTAACCTGGAAAAGCTGGAAATAGTTAAGACGGAACTGGAAGCTCAAACCGGAGGGAAAGTCCTTCCCGTTCAGTGTGATGTTCGCCATTATGAGCAGGTGGAAGCCCTTGTGGAAGCTTCAGTTGCAGAATTTGGAACTGTAGATGTACTGCTGAACAATGCCGCAGGCAACTTCATTTCGCCTACGGAAAGGCTCTCCAGCAATGCCTTCGACACCATCATCGATATCGTCCTGAAAGGAACCAAGAACTGTACCCTGGCATTCGGTAAACACTGGATCGAGAAAAAGGAGACCAACAAAGTGGTGTTAAATATCGTTACCACCTATGCCTGGACGGGCTCGGCATATGTTGTGCCCAGTGCGACGGCCAAGGCCGGTGTATTGGCCATGACACGATCACTTGCCGTGGAATGGGCAAAATACGGCATGCGATTCAATGCTATCGCTCCGGGGCCTTTCCCTACCAAAGGAGCCTGGGACCGACTATTACCCGGCGACCTTAAGGAAAAATTCGATCCCGCCAAGAAGGTGCCCGTTAAACGTGTGGGCGAACACCAGGAACTCGCAAATCTGGCAGCCTATATGGTTTCCGACTTCTCCTCTTACCTCAACGGTGAAGTAATTACCATCGACGGGGGTGAGTGGCTGAAAGGCGCCGGGCAGATGAACCTGCTGGAAGAAGTACCACAACAGATGTGGGACATGCTGGAGGCAATGATACGATCCAAGAAAAAGTCTTAATTAAGATAATTTGTTCTCTGAAGATGCTCATCCATCTCACGGTCGTAAACGTATAGGAAAAGTACTGCCATCATATCCCTGAATTCTTCGGAAGGGTTATGCGTCCGCAGCCTCAGTTCGTACCGATGGTCCTTGTAAAGGGGGATCCCCTCCTCACTGGAATAGGTGGACACATTCCTGAGCCCGATCTTTTCTTCGTAATTCTCACATTCAATGGTATACACCTCCTTAGCATCCGTGAGGTCATATAGCGTGAATTGTTGTGCATCCGGGTGAAGGTGAGCGGCCATGGCATGAATGCGAGTGTCTTCCGATAATTGAAGCTGGTAAGTCACCTCAAATGCATAAAGGTGTTCACCTTTTGGCAACACCCAGTGGGCCGCAAAACGCACTCCTTCCTCGTTCGGGAAGGAATGATTCTTCAGATCCAGTGGGAGGCAGAGATTCGGGTCGTCACTCTGTTCGGGATGATCGGGATTGTCGTGATTGTAATCCTGCAGCAACACCAACGCCTTCGGAACCAATGGTTTTAGGTGTTTATCGGAGCTTTCGGTTTTGAATTCGATCTTGTGTTTTACTTTGAAAAAGGCATCCTCGATATTGTGATTCAGGGTGCGGGAGGCTATGATGAAAGCGTCTTTCCCGGCCACCGGAAAACCGAAGCCTTCGGGGAAATTCAGTTCATTGATCCCGTTGGACAAAGTACCCAGGCGCGGATACTGACTGTTGATCCGTTTTGGCAGCTTCAGATTTTTGTAATGAACCCCGTTGAAAAAGTCGATATTGGTATGACAGAGAAAATCGTTATTGTGTTCAGTGGTTCCCTCCCGGTATACTTCGGCCTTGAAGCCGGTGATCCACTTCAATTGATCTTCTTCCGGGTTGAGTTCCAGGTTGAGGATGGCCTGTGGCCCGTCCATGGATTGATAGATATTATCAACCAGCAGATCTGGGGATTCAAGGGTGATGTTAGTGTCGGAACGAGCAATTTCCCAGTCGTGATCGATGATACGTAAACCGTGGAGTATGTAGGTCTTCACGATCGCCTTGTGCCTGTTCGACAATTGCGAATACCAGATCAGGCCGGCAATGATTCCGAAGAGAATCAAAGCCAGGATAACTTTTGGGCGAAGAAGTCGTTTCAATTTCACATTAAAATTCCTTAATGCTAAGATACACAATCGCAGTAAGCTGCCGGGTTGTGAATTGTTCACTTTCTGTTAACAAAATTGATTTCGATTCCACGTAATTAATCGTATTTTTAGTCCTTAATTACAACAAACCTAATGGGTAAAATAATTGCTGTTGCAAACCAGAAAGGTGGGGTTGGCAAGACGACGACATCTGTAAATCTCGCCGCTTCACTCGGAGTACTGGAGAAAAAGGTTTTATTGATCGATGCGGATCCCCAGGCAAATGCCACTTCTGGGCTGGGAATTGATGTGGAAAATGTAGAAAAAGGAACCTACCACCTCATTGAGCACACCGTGGCTGCAGCCGATGCCATTGTATCCACTTCCTCCCCAAACCTAGACCTGATCCCTGCGCATATCGACCTGGTTGCTATCGAGATAGAACTGGTTGACAAGGACAACCGGGAGTATATGCTGAAGAATGCTATCGCAGGCC
>JAUIIU010000086.1 GCA_030431695.1 Bacteroidia bacterium
GAAGTTGAGATCGCCCAGTGGTTGGTGGAGGATGGTGACTACGTTGAAAAAGACCAGGCGATCGCCGAAGTAGACAGTGATAAAGCAACCCTTGAATTACCAGCCGAAGCAAGTGGTATCATCACTCTAAAAGCTGAAGAAGGCGATGCCGTAGCCGTTGGTGAGGTAGTCTGCCTGATCGATACCGATGCACCGCGTCCCGAAGGAACAGTTGCTAAAGAGGATAAGGAGAAGTCGGAAGAAAAGCCAAAGGAAGAAAAGAAAGAGACGACTAAAAAGGATTCTGAAAAGACCTATGCCACAGGGACTCCATCACCCGCCGCAAAGAAGATTCTCGATGAAAAAGGGATAGATCCCGAAACAGTGACCGGCACTGGAAGAGATGGCCGGATCACCAAGGATGATGCGAATAAGGCGGTACCATCCATGGGTAGCCCGGGACAGGGTGGACGTGGTTCGGAACGCAAGAAACTGTCGATGCTTCGCAGGAAGGTAGCCGAACGTCTTGTAGCAGCCAAGAATGAGACGGCCATGCTTACCACCTTTAACGAGGTTGATATGGGCCCGATCTTCTCGATCAGGAGCGAATACAAGGAAACCTTTAAAGAGAAACACGGTGTGAGTCTTGGATTTATGTCGTTCTTCACTCTTGCTGTGGTACGTGCCCTGGAATTATACCCTGATGTGAATTCGATGATCGATGGAGACTACAAGATCACCTACGATTATAAGGATATTTCCATAGCGGTCTCCGGGCCGAAAGGATTGATGGTGCCAGTGATCCGAAACGCAGAGAATCTTACTTTCAGGGGAGTGGAATCTGAAGTAAAAAGGCTGGCGTTGAGAGCACGCGATGGTGAGATCACCGTAGATGAGATGACGGGTGGAACTTTCACGATCTCCAACGGAGGTGTTTTCGGGAGTATGCTATCGACACCTATTATCAACCCCCCGCAGTCGGGGATTCTTGGAATGCACAATATCGTGGAACGCCCGGTGGTTAAGGACGGTGAGATCGTCATTGCACCTGTAATGTTCGTGGCGCTAAGCTATGATCACAGGATCATTGACGGAAGAGAATCTGTAGGATTTTTAGTAGCAGTGAAAGAAGCCCTTGAAAACCCGGTGGAATTATTGATGAACAACGACATCAAAAAGGCACTGGAGCTATAAAAGGTATACTATTTTATACGATAAAGCCCGGTATTTACCGGGCTTTATTGGTTAGTTAGTGAAAATCTTAACGGACTTATTTATATGAAACAAAATAGTTCAGTAAGTTCAGCAAAACAATGGATACAACGAAGACCGCTATCACCACAAAAACTACTTTTTTAGTCGCTGGTTTACTGTCGTTATTCTCTTTTGAAACCATTAGATCTTTCATACCGCTAAATTGGCAAAGTTTTGCTAATGGTGAAATACGTGTTAACACGTAATTAGCTTAATTTCACAGTATTATTGAAGCTTGTCGTGGTGTTCCTTGGCCCAGCTCAAAAGGCTGTTCGTCTTGGGTTCCAGCTTGAGTTTGTTGATGATATTGGACCTGTGTTTTTCAACTGTCCGGTAGGAGATGAACAGCAGCGAAGCAATTTCCTTATTGGTCTTGTCCCTTGCGATTAGTTTAAGGATCTTTTTTTCTGAAGGAGTGAGTACATTCAGCGCCTCATCGTCGGCACTGTTGGTGTTAAGCATATCCTTGATCTTCTGGCTGAAGTAGGGTTGTCCTTCGGAAACTGTAGTAATGCAATTCTCGATCTCTTCGATGGCGAATTCCTTTAGGATATAACCGAAGATATTGAGTTCCTGGGCTTTGTTGTAGAGTTCTTTTTCTTTGTGAATGGTGATCAGAACGATCTTGGTGCTGATACCGTTGGTTTTACATTTCTTGGCAATCTCCAGCCCCGACATAAACGGCATCTGTATGTCCAGTATTGCGATGTCCGGTTTGAGCTTGGTGATCAGGTTATAGGCTTCCCTTCCGTTCGCACCACAACCTACAATATTGTATCCCTTTTCGATAAGGAAATCGTTCAATCCTTTCAGTAGTAAAGGATGGTCATCGGCTGTAATGATAGATTTGTGTTTCACGAAATGGGGAATTGAAATTGAAGGGTAGTCCCGTTATTAACCTTTGATTCGACTTTCATTTGTCCATTGAGGAATCGCGTGCGTTCCATAAGTGTTTTTAAGCCAAGTGACTTTACATTCTGAAGCTTATCCGAAAAATCGAATCCAACACCGTTATCCTTGATGGATATCACGACAAAGTTAGCCATTTTTTTCACGGAAACCTTACTGGCTTCTGCTTTCGCGTGTTTCAGGATATTACTGAGGCTTTCCTGAACTATTCGGTATATATTCACCTCAGCCTCCTGGTTGAAGATATTGTCGATATTGTCTATTTCAGAAGAAATAAAGAGAGTAGTGTTTTCATCGATCTGGGTTACCGTATGCTCCAGGGCTTTTGTAATACCCATCTCCTGCAATTGAAATGGGTGAAGGTCCCTGGATATCGATCGTACTTCTTCAATTGTCTCATCTATCATATTCCTGGTTTCGTCGTCACCGTTTGAGAAGAGCTTATTCTTCAGTACAAGCAGACGCTGCCCGAGCCCGTCGTGGAGATCTTTGGAGATACGCATGCGCTCTTCTTCCTGGGAGACGATCAGCTCCTGGCTGAATTTCTCCTGCAACACTTTCTTGTTTTTGAAGTATAACTGGTTCCTATACAATAGGATGACCCCAAAAAGCAATAACAGGGCAACTCCACCAAAGATCATGAGTTTCTTAAAGGTTTGGTTATCTTTTTCGAGTAACTGGATACTGGCTTTTTGTTCAACCAGTTCCTTTTCGTTCTTCTCGGTTTCGTACAATGTCTGGTAATAGGCCAGCGAATTTGCCACACCTTTGTTGTAGATATAGTCCTTTAATTCGGAATAGGCCTGCTCATGCCCAAGGGCCTGCCTGTAGTTACCCATTGCAAAATAAATGTTCGACAACAATTTGTGAGATGCAAGGATATTCTCCTCGTACTTCAGGGATTCTGCCTTGGCCAGTTTCTGTTTTGCGAAATCAAGGGCGCGCTCGAATTCACCCCTCGCGTAATGGTATTTTGCATTCGCACCAAGGTATTGCGAAGAAGTAATTAGATCATCCATGGAATTGTCGTGAAACTGGTTGATGAGAGCGAGGTAATCTTCCGCCGCATCAAGTTGCCCGCTTTCACAATAATAATCCACTAGTTCCGTGTACACATACATCTCGTTGGAGATCTCCATATTCTGCTCCCTGGAATTGTCTATCGCATCCTTTGCCTTAAAGAGATATTCGAGATACTTGATCTTGTTTCCTATTTTCTCGTAATCCAGTGCCTGATTATAATATTCCGTAGGGAGGTGATGCATCAGCCCCAGGGATTCGATCTTTTCGATATTTTTTTCACGTTCGATCATCGCTTTCTCGTGAAAGCCATTCATACTGAACATCGTCGTGATCCCCTGCTGGGCGTAGAACATATATTCATAGTCCTTAAGGGCCTCAAAATAGTTATATGCCTTGCGATAACTCTCTCCGGCTGGAACAAACTTCCCCAGGTTGGAATAGACCTGCCCGCTAAACAGATAAGCATCTGCAATAAAAAGCGAATCCTTATCGGAAAAACTAGCAATCGCCATCTTGTAGTCCTCAATGGCGTCGGTAAGATTAAGTTTTTTGTTGGACTCTCCCCGTTTCAAATACAATCCGCCAAGCAGATAACTATTGTTTATCTTATACTTCCGAGCTAAGATACCGTCGATGATCGTAAGGGCCTGCCGCGGTTCATTCTTCACAGTACTGAGTGAGTAGTGAACATCGATCATTTTACGGGCGGCCGCCTCGATGCTGTCTAGTTCCTTGGCGAGTTCAATATATTTTAAGCTGTAGCCGACAAAGGTATTCAGGTTGGTTTCCCGTGCTTTGCTCACCACCGAATCCATTGCCACTAATCGTTCCTGTCGGGAGCTGGTAGTCTCAACCAGGTCGATATAATATTGTATATCCTGAGCCTTCGAAGTAAAGGACAGTAGTAGGAATAGAATGAGAATGAATTTAGGCAACGCCTTCATATATAAGCATATTGGGGGGACTTGTACAGACAAATATAGGCTATTCTGTTCTATTTCAGGTAAAGAACGTTCCGACCATAATCAATTACCACTCTTTGCTCTTTCATAAAATCGGCTCCCAGGATACCATCAACCGTTTCTTCTTCCACTTGTTCCAGAGCTTCATTGACGTGACTCAGATCGAAAACAACAAAAGACATATTGCGTTTTTTTTTCTTTCCTACCTGGAACAAGTTGTTCCGGGCCACATGAGTTTCCATATTGGTGGCTCCGGCACCAGCAGCTTTCACTTCGCTCTGTTCTGTATTCATGATAAAACGTTCAACACTCAAAAACCCTATACAGCTATTGGAAGCACCCGTATCTACTATGAATGCACCCTTTTCTCCATTAACCCTGGCGACTACCTTGTAATGTCCGGTCTTCAGTTTTTTTAACGGAATCCTGCAGTAACCTTTGGATTCCATCAGTTCTCGTAATGATATCACTCGTTTTTTTGGTAAAGATAGTTAACAAAATGGTTAGCTTTGTAGCCATGTTGACCGATACACATTGCCACTTGTACAGTGAGGCTTTCGACGAGGATCGCGATGAGATGATGCAGCGGGCAGAGCAGGCCGGGATAGGCAGATTCTTTATTCCTGCGATCGACTCTTCTTATACCGAAAACATGTATGAACTGGAACGGAATTATCCCGGCAAGGTGCATCTCATGATGGGTTTGCATCCAACCTCCGTAAAACCCGAAAGTTATGAACACGAACTGGCTCTGGTGGAGAAGGCGTTCAGTCAGCGGGACTTTGTCGCGGTGGGTGAAATTGGGATAGACCTGTACTGGGACACTTCAACTTTGGACATTCAAAAAGATGCATTCCGAAGGCAGATCCAACTGGCAAAGGAAAGATCACTCCCGATCGTTATTCATTGCAGAGAATCCTTTGATGAGATCTTTGATGTCCTGGAAACAGAAAGGGATGAATCATTGTATGGTATCTTTCATTGTTTTACAGGTTCCATCGAACAGGCAAGGCGAGCCATTGGGTTTAATATGAAATTAGGTATCGGTGGTGTGGTTACTTTTAAGAATGGCAAGATCGATACCTTCCTGAATAAAATTGACCTGAAACACATTGTACTTGAAACAGATGCACCCTATCTTTCGCCCGTGCCATACAGGGGCAAGCGGAATGAGAGTTCATACGTTGCCCTGGTTTGCGAAAAGGTAGCGGAGATCTACGGTATTTCCGCTAGCGAGGTGGCTCGAATCACTACGGATAATTCAAAAGAAATCTTCGGGATATAAATGAAAGAGATGCCAAACATATTATTGATCTACACCGGGGGTACCATTGGGATGGTAATGGATTTCGAAACCGGCGCCCTGAAGAACTTCAATTTCGACGAACTTCAAACCTATATTCCCGAACTGAACCTGCTGGACTGCTCGATTTCCACACTGAGTTTCGAAGACCCGATAGACAGTTCGAATATGAACCCCGAATACTGGGTTAAATTGGCTGGTATCATAGAGGAAAATTATAATTCCTTCGACGGATTTGTGGTCCTGCACGGAAGCGACACTATGTCGTATACATCATCTGCGCTTAGTTTCATGATGGAGAACCTCTCCAAACCAATAATATTTACCGGTTCTCAATTGCCCATAGGTGATCTACGAACAGACGCCAAGGAAAACCTGATTACCTCTATACAGCTGGCCGCCACACAGGAAAAAGGACAGCCATTGATCACGGAGGTCTGCCTGTATTTCGAGTACAAGCTCTACAGGGCAAATCGCACCACAAAGATAAACGCACAGCATTTCGAAGCATTTGCATCACTTAATTACCCGCCTTTGGCTGAAAGTGGAGTTGAACTTGCTATCAATCATGAGGCACTTTGGAAGTCGGACAGGAGGAAGCAGCTCAATGTTTTCAAGAATATGGGCAGGGGGGTTATACTGATGAAGATGTTTCCCGGAATGGACGAGGATTCATTTGCTCATATTATTGCCTATCCCAAACTGAAGGGGTTGGTCCTGGAAACCTACGGAAGCGGGAATGTAACAACTCAGTCTTGGTTTCTCGACGGTATCGCCCATGTAATTGAAAGGGGAGTACCGGTTATCAACGTAACGCAGTGTTCTGGTGGCAGTGTGAACATGGGAGTGTATGAAACTAGTTTTGGGTTGAAGAAATTAGGAGTGATTTCTGGAAAGGATATCACTACCGAGGCAGCTTTGGCGAAGCTGATGTTCCTGTTAGGACATGGAATTTCGCTAAAGAGTTTCCGAACAATTTTTGAGACATCACTTCGAGGTGAAATGCAATAGAATTTTCCCCGAAAATATTTTAATAGACGCTAAATTTTTTGTTATTTGGCAGCCCTTTCGAGCGGTAATGTTCGAAGGAACATAGAGAGGTGGCCGAGTGGTCGAAGGCGCACGCCTGGAAAGTGTGTATACGCCAAAAGCGTATCGAGGG
Organism: Bacteroidia bacterium; assembly: GCA_030431695.1. GTDB lineage: Bacteria > Bacteroidota > Bacteroidia > Flavobacteriales > Flavobacteriaceae > Pukyongia. The sequence goes on from JAUIIU010000086.1 coordinate 6,593, forward strand.
TTCGAATCCCTTCCTCTCTGCGAATGAAGTTACGAGTGAAAGAATTTGTCGAAGCTTGCTTCAGCAAATTCTTGAGCGAGTAACTTGAAGGTGCGTAGCACCTACGTTCATTGCCAGCATTGTAATTTGGGATCAACGAGTGAAACGAGTTAATCCCATTCGAAGCTTGCTTCAGCAAATTCTTGAGCGAGTAACTTGAAGGTGCGTAGCACCTACGTTCATTGCCAGCATTGTAATTTGGGATCAACGAGTGAAGTGTTTAGATTGCTTAGCCCCGGGACTTTTTATACCATGTGTAAGCCGGGCACAGGAAATAGTTTTCTAAATGGCGGGATGATATGTGGCAGGAATACGATTTGGGGGAAATTGACCCCCGAAGAGTGACTGGAAACACCCATTCGTATAATGAGCCGGACTTTAATTTCCGGTGCTGGAAAAAACATCAAATAGAGATCTGCTTGTCGGGTCACTGATGTTCGGGAATGGCTGATTTCAGGCTATTCCATGGCATTTTATCCGATTAAATTGTTATTTCATCAGAGAATTAAGTGTGTGGTTCTGACAATATCAGAATAATTGCACATTAACTAATTATTTTTATATCTTTAACCATTAACTAAAAACAAACTTTAAGTCGATAGCAATGAAAAAATTATTTTCTATTATGGCGATTGCCGCACTATTTTTTGCGGGAACATTCAACGCAAACGCAACAGCTGTTCAAACGATGCCGACGAACGTCCAGTCGTTTGTGACCTCAGCTACTGTTACATTCATTCAGGAAGAGGAAGGTGCTACTGCCGAAGAACCTCAAGGGTGGCATCAGGCCCTGAAACAAAGATTTATCGAAGGGGGCCCCGGATTTATGGGAATCGTACTGTTGTGTCTAATTCTTGGTCTAGCAATTGCTATAGAGAGAATTATTTTCTTAAATCTTTCTACTACAAACACCAATAAACTTGCTCGAAGTGTTGAAGATGCACTGAACAGCGGTGGTGTTGAAGCTGCTAAAGAAGTTTGCCGAAACACTAAAGGCCCCGTTGCTTCTATCTACTACCAGGGTCTTGACAGAGCCGACGAAAGTATTGAAGCTGCAGAGAAAGCGGTGATCGGTTACGGGGTGATGTACTGCGCCGATGGCTTGCTCCAGGATCGTTTGGGCAAAGTCGTAGGCACCGCCGAGGACCGGGGTGATGAGCTTCTTGGTCTGGTCACGCATTTCTTTCAGGGTCATCTCGTCCAGAAAGCGTTGATCGTATTTCCTTAGACAGTTGCCGGGCAGCAGGTACTGATCATAGAACGGGTTGTGTTTGATCGTCTTGCCGATATCGGATCCCGTTAGAAGGCCGGTTACGTGGATGGTTTCGCCGAAGAGGGTGTTGACCACGGGGATGACATCCACTTTCAGCCCTTCGCAGCTATTGCAGAGATCCACGATTTTTTTCAGTACCGGGGGGCTGAGGGTGGAGGTGATGGCGGCGACGCGCCATTCACGGCCCAATGATTTTGGCAGTGCGCGTTTGGCCTCCAGAAAATCCTTATAGAAATGATAGACCATGCCGACTCCATTCTCCAATTGGGGGAGGTCGGGATAGCGGCTGTAACTTGGCGGTCTCATTCCCGCGATCAGATACCATTCGTCCGCAAGCAGGGCGAGAGGTTCGCCAAAGCGTTCCTCCAATTGGCGAAGCCGTGGCTTCAGGCTCCTGATAAACTTTCGTGCGTAGTCCGGCGTGACCGGTGCCAGGCCGGGAAGGCCCTCGCGCCATTGGGTCATGCCCAGCGGCACGATGGCGATGCTCTGGACCGTGGGGTGATATTCTACGAGGGCATCGAGTGTG
>JAUIIU010000126.1 GCA_030431695.1 Bacteroidia bacterium
CCCCGGGGCTAGAGGTTCCGGTCATTCAGCTCAAAAGGGAGGCAATCAAACAGGTTTTGTTAAATCTTATTCTCAATGCGCGCCAGGCGACAGAGCAGCAAGGCACGATTGAAATATCTACCGCTTATGATGGCAAGCAGGTAATCGTCGAACTGGTTGATACCGGGAGTGGTATGTCCGTGGCTCAGCTCGAAAATGTTTTTCAGCCATTCAAAAGTTCAAAAAAGAATGGATTGGGTGTGGGGCTGTTTCAATGTAAGCGAATTGTAGAGGATCATCATGGCGTGGTTCACATTGAGAGTCAGGAAGGGAGAGGGACGACGGTGATCATTACATTTCCGGTACAAAGTGCCGATAACGAAAGTACTAGGGTGTTTGGTGTATCTAAAACCGGTGTAAACTATGACTCAAATAGAAACGAATAACCATGAAGTCTGATCCTCTTCCTGAACATTCACGTCTTCCTTCACTTCTTCTGGTTGATGACCGTCAGGAAATTCTTGAACAGATGAAGTGGGGATTGCATTCCTCCTATATGATCTATGAGGCAGGGAATCGCGCTGCAGCCGTCGATATTCTTCAACGGGAAAAGATCTCACTGGTTACCTTAGATTTAGGTTTGCCACCTGATGCCGGTGGGGTGTCGGAGGGATTGTTTGCCTTGGAACAATTGCTTGCGGTGAATCCTTTGGTGAAGGTGGTTGTCATCACGGGAAATCAAGATCGGGCCAATGCCCTCAAGGCTATCGAATTGGGCGCATATGATTTCATGGAAAAGCCTGTAGACTTGGAAGTACTAAAAGTTGTTTTCCAGCGGGCCGGATATTTGGCTGGCCTGGAAAAGGAAAATCAAAAGCTTCTGGATCGGGAAGCGAAACGGGGATTTCCTGAAATTATCGGAAGCAGTCCGGTCATGGTAAAAGTGTTCGATACCATTCGGCGAGTAGCAAGGTCGGATATTTCTATTTTAATTGTCGGAGAAAGCGGGACAGGAAAGGAGTTAGTGGCTCGGGCGATTCATCAACAAAGCCACAGAAAGGATGGCCCGTTTATCGCGATTAATTGTGGGGCTATTCCCGAATCGTTGCTTGAAAGTGAGTTGTTCGGACATGAGAAGGGTGCATTTACCGGCGCCCACCTCCAGCGTCCAGGTCGAATTGAGTCGGCCCAGGGCGGGACGCTTTTTCTAGATGAGATCGGTGAGATTTCTCCCGCATTACAAGTCAAGTTACTTCGGGTATTACAAGAACGAAGTATCGAGCGGGTCGGTGGACGCGTAGAAATTCCTGTTGACACGAGGGTTCTGGCGGCTACCAATATGGATCTTCAACTAGCAATGAAAGACGGCCGTTTCCGGGAAGATCTGTATTATCGATTGAATACCGTGACCATTACGGCTCCCCCCTTGCGGGAACGGGGTGGTGATATCGCGATGTTGGCCAAATCCTTGCTTCAGCGTTATTCGGAAGAAGCGAAAAAAAAGATTTCAGGATTTACGAGGGAAGCCTTGATGTCCCTCGAACAATATCATTGGCCGGGGAACATTCGAGAATTAGAAAACCGGATTCGTCGGG
>JAUIIU010000014.1 GCA_030431695.1 Bacteroidia bacterium
GCTCCCGGTAAGGGATCGAAATCGAAACGCATATTGAATCGTGTCTGTTTGTTATGTCCCCACCAACCCGTGAATCGCTTCAACTGTGAATTGTTCGCATGCCGTTCGTGCACAAAACAACCTCCAAGGCTTCCTGGCCCGCTGTTCAGGTATTTATAACTGCACCAAACCGCGAAATCGGCCCCGGTCTCATGCAGATCCGGATAGATATTCCCCGCACCGTGAGCGAGGTCGAATCCTACGAGGCAACCGTGTTTGTGCCCTAGTTCGGTAATGGCCTTCATTGGGTAAGACTGCCCGGTATAGTAATTTGTATTCCCTATCATCAGGAGCGCGATCTCGCTTCCCTGAGCTTCAATGATCTGTTCCAGGTCTTCCAACCTGCAAAGTTCCTCTCCATCCCTTGGTTTCCATTCCAGGAGACCCTCCTTCGGATCGAAACCGTGAAACCGTAACTGACTTTCAACTGCGTATTTGTCGGATGGAAAAGCGTCGCTTTCCACTACGATCTTGTACCGCTTTGCCGTGGGTTGGTAGAAAGAGACCATCATCAGGTGCAGGTTGGTGGTAAGCGTGTTCATCATCACCACTTCGGAAGGCTTAGCACCGACGATCCTGGCCATTTTTTCGGTGAGGAATTCGTGGTAGGGCAACCAGGGATGTGCACCTTCGGTATGACCTTCAACCCCCAAATTAGCCCAATCGCTGAGTTCTTCCCGGATGTATTCCGAAGTTATCCTTGGTTGCAGGCCCAGTGAATTTCCGCAGAGATAGATAAGAGGATCACCATTTTCATCCTTCGGGAGGTGGAATTTATTTCTGAAATCTGAAAGCGGGTCATCTAGGTCGCACTGGCGGGCAAATTCTAATGAATTCTGGTACATATTGGCAGAAAGTTTCAGCTATACACAAAAATAGGAATTTAAATCCGTATGATTTTCCTACAATGCCACATGTTCAATATATTTGTAAAAACTGTCCCATGAGAAAGTTCCTGATCACACTGGTATTAATACTGGCTGCGCCTGCTGTGTTTCCGCAGTCGGTTGCAAGACAATGGAACGAAGAAGTTCTTAACGCCATTCGAAACGATTTTGCGCGACCAACCGTACACGCGCGGAACCTGTTTCACACTTCCGTGGCTATGTACGATGCCTGGGCGGTTTTCGACGATAAAGCCAACCCTTTCTTTCTGGGAAATACCGTAGGGGATTACAGCTGTGACTTCGAAGGTTTCAGAACTGAGGGTGATAAGAACGAGGCAAGGCAAAAAGCCATGAGCTATGCTGTTTACCGACTCATGCGCCACAGATTTGAAGATTCCCCCGGAGAGGAGGATATCTACGCTTCCATCGACGCCCTCATGGATTCATTCGGTTATGATAAGAATTTCAAAAACACAAATTACCGGGATGGAAACCCTGCTGCGCTTGGTAATTACCTGGCAGAACAACTGATCGCTTTCGGTCTTCAAGACGGTTCAAACGAGGCGAATGACTATGCAAATACGGTCTACGAACCGCTTAATGAACACCTGGATACAGATACATCCGGCAACCCAAACATGCAGTTCCCCAATCACTGGCAACCTCTCAAGGTGGAAAGCTACGTGGACCAGAGTGGACACGTTGTCCCGGGTGGGCAACCGCCATTCCTCAGTCCGGAGTGGGGACAGGTAGTTCCGTTTTCCCTTACTGAAGAAGACCTGGTGATCTACCCTCGAGATAATTTCGACTATTACGTATATCACGATCCGTCTGATCCACCTTATATCCAGGATGGTCTAGGACTAGATGATCCGTACAAATGGGGATTTACTATGGTGGCGGTCTGGGCGTCTCATCTCGATAAGAACGACCCCGTGATGATCGACATCTCGCCCGGGGCAATTGGGAATTTGTCTACGGACCTGTACCCTGAAGCATTCGAGGATTACGACCAGTTCTATGATTTTTTTGGAGGAGGAGATCCTTCCGAAGGAAGAACAATGAACCCGTTCACCGGTATGCCCTATGAGTCTCAGGTAGTTCCCAGGGGGGATTACGGCAGGGTACTGGCCGAATTCTGGGCGGATGGGCCGGATAGCGAAACTCCGCCGGGACACTGGTTTACCATACTTAACTACGTGAGTGATCACCCCGAATTGAAGAAAAAGTACAAAGGCATGGGCGAGACCCTGAGCGACCTCGAATGGGATGTGAAAAGCTATTTTATCCTGGGCGGAGCCATGCACGATGTGGCTGTTAGTGCCTGGGGAATTAAGGGATATTATGATTATGTGAGGCCGATCAGTGCGATTCGATATATGGCCGATCAAGGACAGTCTTCCGATCCGAATGATATAAAATATCACCCTCATGGCATACCGCTGATCCCGGATTATGTAGAACTGGTGAGAGAAGGAGATCCGCTGGCGGGTGCGTTTAATGAGAATGTAGGGAAGATAAAACTGTATACCTGGCGAGGCCCGGACTTTATCGTAGATCCTAATAATGACGAAGCCGGAGTAGGCTGGATACTGGCCGAAGAGTGGTTCCCTTACCAGCGTCCATCGTTCGTAACACCTCCCTTCGCCGGCTATGTTTCGGGTCATTCTACCTATTCGAGAGCAGCGGCTGAAGTTCTTACTTTACTTACCGGTGATGAATATTTTCCCGGGGGAATGGGGGTTTTCGAAATTCCGAAGGACACCTTCCTGAAATTTGAGAAAGGTCCGAGTGTTCCTTTCCAATTGCAATGGGCTACCTACCGCGACGCAAGTGACCAAACAAGCCTGTCGAGGATTTGGGGAGGCATACATCCTCCATGTGATGATATTCCGGGCAGGAGAATAGGGGCGGCAATAGGGGTGGAGGCCTTTAATTTTGCTGAAAAATATTTCTACGGAGAACTGATAGATAGAGGTGCTTTGTACCCTAATCCCAGTGATGGTATTGTAACCGTTGCCTTCAGCACGGATGAGCCACTGGAACTTTGCGTGTATGATACCCTGGGCAGAAAGATCTACTCTGAGCAGGCTCAATTCGACGCCCAGGATCGTTGCAACCTGGATGTTTCATATCTAAGGGACGGTCTGTATTTTGTAACCCTTGAAAGGGAAGACGATCAACTTTTCGTGCAACGCCTTGTGAAGCATTAATCAGCGAGGTTATTTCACCGATATATCAGTGAAGTATAACTTGAAACTCTTCAAACTATCCTGGTGGAGGGTATTGAACCTGAGATCACCATATGTTTCATGTTTATCCCAAGTGGTAAGGACCGAGGCTGTCCCGGAATTTTCTTTGCGGTACACCCATTCCCTGATCTCGTAGGCATCGGTAAAATAAAAATCGTAGGCATCACCGGGTGTGTAGCCGCCTTCCGAACCATATACGATGGTTAGCTTGTTGAGTGTGTCCCTGGATATGGGAGCAGTGACTTTGGAAACATCGGAGATGGTGGTTCCTTCATCCCAAACCAATTTGTAGGGGGACAAAAGCCAAAACGAATCGTTCACAAATCGTTTGTCGGCGTAGATCGCCAGGCTATCCAACGGTGCCTTCCTGTTGTATTCAATAGTGTCATTTTCATTCATGAAAATAACATCATCAGTTGAGGTATTCCAGACATACGACCTGCTGTAGCCTGTCTCACTCCTGCTCACATTGAAGGTGAATCTCAGCTCGGTTACAGTATCCCAGTTCCCGATGCGATAAAATGCGGCGATGTTTTCTTGAGGGGATAGGGGATGTGTTTTTTCTTCAGTGACAGGGGAGGTAGTTTCCTGAGACAATTCTTTACAGCTGAATACGCAAATCACGAGTAATAATATTGACAATGATGATCTCATAACAGGTACTTTTTGCTAAAATAAACCATAAGTAAATGCTCTCATAATTTTTGTAAATTTAGATTATGGATATCAGAAAAGAATATACCAATGGTGAACTCACCGTTGTTTGGAAACCCGGAATTTGTATACATTCCGGGGAGTGCGTGAAAGGAATGCCAGGGGTGTTCGATCCGAAACGGAAGCCATGGATCATCGCTGAAGACGCGGAAACAAAGAAACTTAAGGAAACTATCGATAAATGTCCGAGTGGAGCGCTGACATATTTTATGAATACGGATGTTAATCCTTCCGAAGAAAAACAAATTGCAATGAGTGAGACTAAAGTTGAAGTTCTCGACAATGGGCCATTAATGGTGAAGGGAACGATAGAAGTGACCCACACCGACGGGCGTACCGAGACCAGGACGAGGAATACGGCTTTTTGCCGTTGTGGTAAAACAGGAAAGACCCCGTTTTGTGACGGCTCACACAAGAGTTAGCGATGGATCTTGACCTGAAAAAGAACGAGGAAAAGAAACTTTTTGAAGCTACTGTGGATGGATTTACCTCGCTGATCGAATTTATTTGGACCCGGGAAGTAGTGTACCTAACCCATACCGAGGTGCCGGCAGAACTGGGGGGAAGAGGCATAGGCAAGGCACTTGTCCTGTCAGTGCTAACAGAACTAAAGGCAGAAGGTATGAAAGTGGCCCCATTATGTCCTTTTGTAGCGGCCTATATCAAAAAGAATCCTGAATGGATTCCCCTGGTTGCAAAAGGTTATAATGTCGGCTAAAGGTTGATGAATTTACTTCACTGTTATTTTCCAAAGAAACACAACTGATGGACTATAAAAAAGAATTTGATACGAACAGGGAGACCTGGAATAAAAAGGTTGCGATACACGCCGCCAGTGATTTTTACAACCTGGAAAATTTTAAAAGTGGAGACGACTCTTTAAAATCCTATGAAATCAAAGCCATGGGAGATGTTAATGGAAAACGCATGCTGCATCTGCAGTGTCATTTCGGGCAGGACACCTTAAGTTGGGCCAGGAGAGGAGCAAAGTGCACAGGTATTGATATTTCGGATGAAGCGATCCAACTGGCGAGGTCGTTGAACAGGGAACTTGGACTTGACGCTGAGTTTGTTTGCTGCAATGTCCTGGATGTGTCCGATAACATTTCTGAAACCTTCGATATTGTTTTTACGAGCTATGGTGTAATAGGTTGGTTGCCGGAACTGAAACCCTGGGCAAAAATGATCTCCGAAAGACTCAAACCCGGTGGAATTTTCTATTTGGTGGAATTTCACCCGATTGCCTGGATGTTCGATTACCAGCAGCATCCACCGAAAATGATCTATGGTTATCAGCAGAAGGAGGCTATTTACGAGGAGTATGAAGGAACTTATGCCGACGAAGAAAATTCAGCAATAATTAGTAAGGAATATGGTTGGAACCATGGGCTCGGAGAGGTTGTGACCGCGCTAACCCAAGCAGGACTCACCGTCGAATTCCTTCGTGAGCACGATGAATCGCCTTATGATGTATTCCCCGGACTCGAAAAAACAGATAATGGAATGTTTGCCAGGGAAGACAGGTTATTTCCATTGGTTTTTGAATTAAAAGCTAAAAAGTCTGGATAAAAACCCCAAGGGATCTCGACATAAGGTAAAATGGTAGAACGATCAAACCAATCAGGAAGATGTATTGGCCGTGCTTCCTGTTCTTTTTTGAATAGGAATACACTTTCACCCCGTTGGGGAGTGTCTTCTTTGAGGTCCACAGGAAATAGCCGATGATAAGTCCGAAGAAACCACCCAGCACCGCAAAGATATACCCGGCAATGATCCATCCTTTCTGGTCTTTTTCCGGTTTAGCCAATAATAGGATCCTTTGATTACGCATAGCAGTTAAGGTAGCTTCATCAACAGGTTTGCCACGCTCTCCCAGGAGCTTTTTGGAAAGTTCAATATCGAATTCGTTCCATTCATCCTGCTTTTCGAGGATCTCGTAGAGTTCGTCATCACTGAATTCGAAGAGATAATAATCTTCGGATACATTTTCCAGGAGATCCCTGGCGTGATCGGCTAAGATCTTTTCGGCTTTCTCAAAATCGGCCACGTCAATTCTAACTTCAACCTGGTCCAAGGAGTGATTCGCTCCGAAACTGTTGTCGAGTTGGGAGGCATTATCCCCCATCTCGGTATGTATCCCATGATTTTCAAGTAATTCACGCAGTTCAAGTGCCTGTCCAACCTTTGTAAAGGTGCGGAAGATTGAGAAATCCGGATTATTCATTCACTAAATATAGAAAAACATGGTCTAACCGACACTATAGTTCATTAGTGTCCCTGGCCTTCTTTAATCAATTGCGGAAACTTTTCCTGGAAACGCTTCAGCCTGGGAATGGATACATTCTGAATGTACGGATTGTAGGGGTGGTTCTTTTCATAATCCTGGTGATATCCTTCTCCTTTCCAGAATTTCTGAAAGGGTAGTATTTGCGCAGCTACTTTTCCTTCTCCGTATATCTTTTCCTGCTCTTTTACCTTTTCATCGATGATCTGCTTCTGTTCTTCGTTCTGGTAGAAGATGATGGAACGATACTGTGAACCGCGGTCGGGTCCCTGGCCGTTGACCTGGGTCACATTCTGCGATCCGAAGTATACGTCCACGAGTGTGGCAAAAGATACGATCTCAGGGTTGTAGATGATCTCAACGGCTTCAGCATGTCCCGTTCTACCCGTATTGCTGGCCTCGTAAGTAGGATTTTCGGTATGTCCGCCGCTATAGCCCGAAATTGACTCTTCCACGCCTTTGACACTTTCATAAATGGCTTCAACACACCAGAAACAGCCACTTGCAAAATATGCTCGAGCCATCCCATTCTCCACAGGAACCTCGACAGGTGTTTGGTTAGCCTGGGCAGTGGCTTCGGCATTTTTATTGTTTTCATTCGTGGACTGGCATGAGCCCTGCAGGCTGAACAGTACAGATGCCGCAATAATTACAAATAGTCTTCTCATAACAATGGATCTTTGAATGTAGGTCGAAAATAATCCAATTCCTTTCAGTATTTCTACTGAAAAGTATAAAAAAAGCCTTCACTTGTGGTGAAGGCTCTGTATCATTAGGAGTTGATTTACTTCATTTTTGTGAAGAGTTTCTCCATTTTCTCCCTTTCCTCGTCGGCCAATTCCGGGTCGACAAGAATTCGGCCACTGTGTTCATCGGTGATGATCTTCTTTCGTGAAGCGATCTCCATCTGAACTTGCGGTGGAATAGTAAAGAATGAGCCACCGGATGCACCGCGCTCAACTGGAACTACAGCCAGTCCGTTCTTAACGTTGGTACGGATTCGTTTGTAAGCCTTGATCAGGCGTTCCTCGATATTCTTCTCGTATTTCTCAGATTCCTTGATAAGGGATTTTTCCTCTTTCTCTGTTTCTGAAAGGATCTCGTTAAGCTCACCTTGCTTGTGCTTCAGGTGTTCTTCGCGCGCCGACAGGCGTTCTTTGGTTTCTTCGATCACCACATTCTTCTGCTCGATCTGCGCCTTGAACTCCTTGATGTGCTTTTCGGCCAGTTGGATCTCCAGTTCCTGGAACTCGATCTCCTTGCTCAGCGAGTTATACTCACGGTTATTTCGAACGTTGTCCTGCTGAGAGGTGTATTTTTTGATCAGGGACTTAGCCTCATCTATCAAATTCTTCTTGTCCTTGATATTACCCTCGATAACCTCCAGGTCTGAAGATAGCTTGTCCAAACGGGTATTCATTCCGGCTACCTCATCTTCCAGGTCTTCAACTTCCAGGGGCAGTTCACCGCGTACATTTCGAATCTCATCAATTCGGGAATCGATCAGTTGCAGGTCGAACAGGGCTCTTAACTTTTCTTCTACAGTTACTTCAGTCTTTTTTGCCATATTCTAAAAATAGGTAATAGGATTGCTGTTAATTTCAGATACTACTAGCTTACCTTCCGGCAAGGCAGGTGCAAAATTAGTGATTTTTTTCGAGAGCGCCCTAACTATCAGTTCTTTTGTGAATTGCTCACTTTCATAATGACCGATATCTGCCAGTAGTATGCGATTTTCAGCTTTGAAGAAGTCGTGGTACTTCATATCGGCAGTCACGAAAGCATCGGCGCCCGAGGCTATGGCCGCTTCGATGGCAAAGCTTCCGCTACCGCCCAGTACGGCAACTTTCACAATGGGCTTATCAGGTAAGTTCGAATGACGGATACAATCGGTCTTCATCGTTTTTTTCAGAAAAGAGAGGAAATCAGGCCCGTTCATTGCTTTCTCGAAACTACCTATCATTCCCATGCCTATATGCTGGTTGGTATTGTCCAGGGTGGTTACTTCGTAGGCCACCTCTTCGTATGAATGATTCTCGAAAAGTGCGTTCAGGACAGAGGATCTTTTGTGTTTCTGAAAGGTTACCTCGATTCGGGTCTCATCTTCGAAGTGGGTCTCTCCGTGAGAACCCAATGTGGGATTGGCATCATCATTTGGGTTAAAACTGCCTTTTCCTTCAGTATTAAAACTACAATTGCTGTAATTACCAATGTCGCCGGCACCTGCATTGAAAAGTGCATTTCTCAGGGTGTCCGCTTCCTTCTTAGGTACGTAGGTAACTAATTTCTGAATTGTTCCCTGCTGGGGGATCAGGATTCGTCGGTCTACGAGTCCGAGTTTCTCACAGATCATGGCATTCACCCCATTCCAGTCGTTGTCCAGGGCCGTATGAACCGCAAAAATTGCGATGTCGTGCTTAATGGCTTTCTGAACAACTCGTTCGACGTAGCTTTTTCCTGTTATCTTCTTCAAACCTGAAAAGATGATAGGATGAAAACTCACAATGAGGTTACAACCTTTGTCTATGGCTTCATCTACCACTGTTTCCAGGGTATCCAGGGTAACGAGTATCCCGCTGACTTCCAGGCTGGGATCACCAACCAATAAGCCGGTATTGTCGAAATCTTCAGAATACGCAAGCGGGGCGATCTCTTCCATTGCGCTCATCACATCTTTAACCTTCATATGCTTCCATTTTATGGTAAAGATAAAAAAGTATACTTTCGTTCTATGAATTGCCAGTGCGGATATCAAAAGAAGAGCATTGTGGATCCGACATTTGTATTTCAGCGTTATTCCACGATATGAATTATCTGAGATTTCTCGGTTATCCATTTGCCCTCATGTACGGGATGGTCACCTATCTGCGGAACCTTTTTTACGATAAAGGCTGGATGGAAAGCAGGTCGTACCCTGTTCCTGTGATCTGTGTGGGTAATTTGTCGGTTGGCGGTACCGGAAAATCCCCGATGATCGCTTATATCGTAGAAATACTGAAAGCTAACTATAGAATAGCTGTGTTAAGCAGGGGATACAAACGGAAGACAAAAGGATATCTTGAGGTTAGCGAGGGTCATACTGCCACGGAAGTGGGCGATGAGCCATTGCAATTGAAAAAGAACCATCCGGATATAACGGTGGCCGTGTGTGCCGATCGCAGAACAGGAATTGAAAACCTGGGCGAATTGGCCGATGTGATCCTTCTGGACGATGGCTTTCAGCACAGGAAAGTGAAACCTGCATACAGTATATTGTTAACCCAGTATGGCGACCTTTATTTGGATGATTACCTGCTGCCTATGGGACGGTTGCGCGAACCCATAGCGGGGGCGGGTAGGGCCGATATGATAGTGGTAACCAAATGTCCCGAGGGGCTGGCGTATGCGAAACAGCAGGAGATCCAGTTCCGAATGAAACTGGGGCGGCATCAGAGGCTTTATTTCTCAAAAGTAAGCTACGATACTCACATCTATGGTAAAACCGAAACGCTTCCGCTGGAATATCTTCAGGGGAAACCGTTCAGCCTGGTCACGGGTATTGCAAAACCCGATCCTTTGCTGACTTTCCTGGAACGAAAAGAATTGAGTTTTACTCATGAGCGATTTCCGGACCACCACAATTTTTCAGTATCGGATATTCAGAAACTGTCAAAAAAGGAGATCATTTTAACCACCGAGAAGGACTATATGCGCTTGCAACCCTTGATGGATAAGTTTGCTCTCTACTACCTGCCTATAAAAACCGTGTTGCTGAATGAACAGGAAGAATTTTTCGGTGAAAGGTTGATGGAAGTGGTGAGTAAAAATAGCCGCTAGCTGTTTACCGGGAACGTCTTGTTACTAACTGTACGATAGATCTTCTCGAAGAATTCCTCTGTTTTGAACGGTTTAGGGATAATCTCGTTGAAACCGGCCCGATAGAAATCGTCCAGGTTCTCGTCTATGGTGACCGCTGTAAGAGCGATGATCGGAAGCTCTTTGTTGAACGACCTGATCTTCTGGGTCGCTTCAATACCACTGATACCTGGCATGTGGATATCCATTAATATGACGTCGAATTCATGCTCTTTTACTAGCTTGATCGCGTCCATACCGTTGTCGGCGACCATACATTGCATTTTGTTCTTTTCGAGGATCTTCCGTGTGATCATCTGGTTGATCTTATTGTCTTCAACCACAAGTATTTTTCGATTCTCGAGAGCGACATAATCCACATCGTGAATGATGTTCTTCGGATTTTCCTCTTCCTTAATCTCTTCGGAAATATCAAAGTTGATATTGAACCAGAACTTGGATCCTTTACCTAGCTGACTCTCGAGGTTGATCTTACTGCCCATCAGTTCCAGCAGGTTCTTCACGATAGACAGACCAAGTCCCGTACCACCGAACTTCCTGTTGATCTGAAGCGAGGCCTGTGAAAAGGTTTCGAAGATGCTTTTTTGCTTCTTCTTGGAAATACCCACACCGTTGTCTTCGATCTCGAAGTGAAGTGAAACTTTCTTATTCTTTTCCTCAAGTTTCCGCACGCGCACGGTCACATCCCCGTTCTGGGTGAATTTCACCGAATTACCGATCAGGTTGATCAGGATCTGGGACAATTTGAGCGGATCGCCAACCAGTCTACTCGGGATGGACTCATCGTATTCGAAATGCAGGTTGTTCTTCCTGTCGTCTGCCGATTTCTTCAGGGCGATCAGTACGTCATTGATACGTTTTTTAAGGGAGAAGGTTGTCTTTTCGACCTCCACTTTATTCGCCTCAAGTTTGTTGAGGTCGAGGATGTTGTTGATCAGGGACAGCAGGTATTCACCCGAGAATTTGAGTGAGTTCAAATGCTCCTTCTGATGTGGTTTCGGGTCTTCTTCCAGTAAAAGATGCGTTAGCCCAGTTACCGCGTAGAGCGGTGTTCGAAGCTCGTGTGTAATCGTGGAAAGGAACTGTGCCTTCGCCAGGGAAGCCTTTTCGGCCTTTTCCTTTGCCAGCTGAAGCTCGATATTCTTGTCCTGTAGCAGTTCGTTGGCCTTTGCCCGCAGGTTATTGTTCTTGTAGAGGGATAGAGTCAAAAGTGAAAGGATGATGATTAGGGCAATACTCAAACCGGTTGTCATCCTACCGAAATTGATGGACTTTTGCTGTTTGTCGATATTAGTCTGTTGCTCTTCGATCATCTCCCGCAGGCTGCTTACACTGGATTCCAGTTCAACACCCTTTGAGATCGCCTGCAAGTATACTTGCTGAAGGGAATCTTTCATCGATTCGTAGAGGTGCAGGTTACTGTTGATCCCCGCCAGGTCACCTTTTCTCAGGGCTATATGAGAGGCAACGCGGTAGCTTCTCACCTTGAGTTTTGTATATCCCTTTTCATCAATTACATTATTTGCCTTCGCAAGTGATTCACCGGCTGTTGCGATCGAATTGGCAGTAGCAGTTTCGTCAAGTTCTATCAAAGCTTCTGCTTTGCCTAAATATGCGGATGCCAATTGAAACGAAAGGTCATTTTCTTCGAATACCGGGATGGTAGCATTATAGTAATTGATCGCATCGGTAAGTTCACCCAGACCGAGCAATACCATAGCTCGCTGTTCTTCAGTTCCTATCGAGGTATAGATGTTCTCGGCTCTTTTAAAGAAACCTTCGGCAGAAACCAGGTCGTTAAGTTGGGTGAGAATAAGCCCTTTCATGTTATAGGCATGGGCTTTCAGAATTTCGTCATTTCGGCTTTTAAGCTCTTCGAGAGCGATATCCACTTCTCCATCGGCCTTGATATAATTATCCAGGAAATAATGTAATTCGGCAACTTCAAGCTGAATTGAAGCCTTATGAGATGGGTCGGAATAATCGGAAGCGATCTTGTTGGCGTTGATAAGATGCACAATCGCATCGTCGAAATCCTGCCTCGCAATAGCCTCCCGGGCCTGTAATTGGCGGTTCTGGATCAGCTGTACGGAGTCTTGTTCGACCTGTTGTGAATAACAGTCGAATCCCGTCATGAAAAGGGTGATTACCCAGATTTTCATGCAAGCAAATACTACCTTATTAGCCCTCAAAACTATGTACTTGGACGATAAATATAGTTATTTCCTCGAAATTTGTAGGATTAAATCTACAATTCTTGAAGAATATCCCACTTCGTTGTCATACCAACCTATGATTTTTACCATCTTTCCGATGACCGAGGTCATGCCCGCATCGAAGATACAGGAGTGGTTGTTTCCAACGATATCTATAGAAACAATGGGGTCTTCGGTATATTGGAGAATACCCTTGAGATACGTTTCGGATGCCAGTTTGAAGGCATTATTTACCTCCTCGATTGATACCTCTTTTTTGACATTCAGGGTAATATCGGTTAGTGATCCGTTCGGAACAGGCACTCGGATGCCACACCCACCAATTACGTCGGACAAATCCGGGAAGATCCTCGTAAGTGCCTTAGCGGCCCCGGTTGTGGTAGGAACTATGGATTGGCCGGCTGCTCGAGCTCTCCGGAGATCGCGATGGGGCTGATCGTGCAGACTCTGGTCTGTGGTGTAGGAGTGAACCGTGGTTATATATGCCTGTTCTATTCCGCAGAGATCACGAATGACCGAAAGCATAGGTGCGGCGTTGTTAGTTGTACAGGAAGCATTGGAAACTATTTGGTCTTGTGGGGATAAAATATCATCATTTACACCCAGAACGATGGTTTTGATGGAATTATCAGCCGGAGGTACGGATAGAATCACCTTTTTTGCCCCGTTTTCTATATGTTTCTGAAGTTCTCTCCGCTTCTTGAATTTACCCGTACACTCAACAACCACATCCAGGTCACCCCAGTTTATATTGGCCGGATCTCTTTCCGAAAAAAAATCAACCCGCTGACCGTCCACTTCGAGCCATCCGTCCCCACCAGCCACGTTGTGTTGTAATACACCATGAATACTGTCGTATTTCAGCAAATGGCTCATTGTTTTCGAGTCGGCGATATCGTTAACCGCCGCCACACGAACTTCCGGATGGTTAATAAGTGTTCTGAACAGTGTCCGACCGATACGGCCAAAACCATTGATACCAATGCTAACAGGCTTATTCATCTGTGATTAGGTAAGGTGTTTCTGAGCTTTGTAGGACGATCGCACCAGAGCCCCGCTTTCCACATGCCGGAACCCCATCTCAAGTCCAATGGTCTCAAGTTTTTTAAACTGTTCCGGGGTAATAAATTCTTTCACCGGCAAGTGTCTTTTGGACGGTTGCAAATACTGGCCGATGGTAACGATATCCAAACCAACTTCACGCAGGTCCTCCATGGTTTGAATCACCTCATTTTCCGTCTCTCCCAATCCTAACATGATACCGCTCTTGGTACGTTCGATACCCTGCTCTTTCAAATAACGAAGCACCTCAAGGCTGCGCTCGTATTTTGCCTGGATTCTCACCTCTCGGGTCAGTCGTTTCACGGTTTCCATATTGTGTGAGACCACTTCGGGTTTTACCCCGATGATACGATCGATATTCCTGGTAACCCCCTGGAAGTCGGGAATCAGGGTCTCCAGTGTTGTTTCGGGGTTCATCCTGCGAATGGCCTTAACCGTTTCGGCCCAGATTATGGATCCCATATCTTTGAGGTCATCTCTGTCCACGGAAGTGATCACGGCATGTTTGATATCCATGATCTTTATAGACCTGGCTACCTTTTCCGGCTCGTCCCAGTCCACCATTTCGGGCCTTCCCGTCTTCACACCACAAAATCCACATGACCTGGTACAGATGTTTCCGAGGATCATAAAAGTGGCTGTACCTTCGGTCCAGCATTCTCCCATATTGGGACAGCTACCACTGGTACAGATGGTATGAAGGTTGTATTTGTCCACAAGCCCTCTCAGTTCGGTATATTTCTTACCTGTGGGCAGTTTCACTCGAAGCCATTTAGGCTTCGGTTGTGGCTTTAGAATTTCGGCAGTTTTTACTTCCATAGCGGGGACAAAGGTACGAAGAATACCCAAAAAAGATCACATTAGTGTTGTAAGGTACCATCCGCTGAAACCAAGCAGTATCAAGATGCAGATCAGGCTGTAAATACGAAGGCCGGTTCGGGGCCTTGCCGATTGTGGAGTGTGCCGTCCTGTGATCAGTATATAGCTGATTATTGCATAAAAAGGGGCCGTAAGGAATGAAAGTATGGTCGCGATCTGTACCAGCAGCCTCATTTCGGATAATAAATAAAAGAAAATTACAAGGGTACCTGCCGCGAGGATAGCCAACCAGAACAGGTAACCATTCTTCATGGTTTTTTCTGAGATCAACTCGGAAGTCCGGTGCATGACCCGGGGAGAGCCATCCAGGGTAGTAAGGGTAGTGCTGAACATAGTTGTAAGGGCGGCAATTCCAATAAGGATTTTGGCCCAGTCGCCAAGACTGCTCGTGTACATGGAGATGAGTTGGTTTGCAAACTCACCTCCCTTTGGCGACAGGGTTTCGTTACTGCCGAACATCACCAGGGCTCCCAGGGCTACAAAACCAATTGCGAGAATGGTTGTGGTCACATAACCAACATTGAAATCGAAACGGGACTGTTTCGGATCGATCTCTGGTTGAAGTTTTTTCTTTTCAACCGTCCAGATGGAGTGCCATATTGAAATATCCAATGGTGCAGGCATCCAGCCCATAAATGCTATCAGGAAGGCTACGGCGGCAGCTTCCGTAGGAAACACCTGAGTAAAAGTAGTTTCACCGGCAGGTTCTACGGCCAGTGCCACAGCGATCAGGGTACTGATGGTAAGCCCGATCACGATCAGTTTCATCAGCGAATCAAGTATTTTGTAACGACCGATCACCAAAATACACAGGCAGATGCCTGTTATGACCGCAGTCCAGATCACGGGGGAGCCAAAACCGAAAAGGGAGGTGGCGATCCCTGCGGTCACTATGGTTACAGCAGTTTGAATTGTGAACATGGTGGCGAAGGTGACCACGAAGTAGATATAAATGACACCCTTGCCCATTTTTCGGTAGCCTTCCAGCAAGGACTGCCCTGTTGCTGAAGCATACCTGGGACCATATTCAAAGAACGGATATTTCACAGCATTGATCAATAGCAACGCCCAGAGTAACCCGAATCCGAAGTCGGCCCCCGCCCTGGTCGATTGGACGAGGTGGGAAACACCTATCGCAGCCCCTGCAAAGATAAAGCCGGGTCCGAGTCTTTTAAGGGAGATCCTCACCTCGAATGATTTTCGGTTATTATTTCGGCAAGTAATTTCTTGGCTCGAAGCAGGCGAACCTTAACATTGCTGAGGGTTTCGTCGAGGAATTCGGCGATCTCGGTATAGCTCATTTCATGAAAGTAGCGCAGGTTGATCACATCCTGGTAATGCGGCTTTAATTGTTTGATGAAGTTCAGCAATTCCGCAAGGTTTTGTTCGGTAATGAGCTTGTCTTCTGGGGTAGGGGCCACATCAGGGATACGGTGAATATGGTCGTCTTCGGAACCTGTTATCCTGGAATGCACGGATGCTTTTTTCTTTCGGCTTTTATCGATCTGAATATTCTTGGAAATTGTGATCAGCCAGGTGCTGAAGTTATAGTTCGGGTCAAAAGTATCGATCTTGTCGAAGGCTTTTGAAAACGCTTCAATGGTGATGTCTTCGGCTTCATACTCATCCTCCACACGCTTCAGTTGAAATCCGTATACATCATTCCAGAAATGATCCAGCAGAAACCGGAATGCAGCCTGCTTTCCTTTTTTGGCCAGGCTGATTTGTTCGAGGATCACTTGATCGGTTACTTCCAAGATGCAGATGTTGAAGTTCTTCTGCTACTAAAGATAAGTAATTGGGATAAGATTAAAAATAATTCCAGGACGGGTATGTAAAAGATAAGCGATCGCTCCTTTAAACGTGCAGATGCCACGCCTATAACAATCAACTGAAGCAAAAACCTGAAACCAATAACCACAACTGCGTACTTCCAGTAAGAAGTGAACATGGCTGCGATTGCCGTGATCCAGAAGGCAAGATTACTTATGTAAAATAGTCCCAAAAGTGTTTTGTGCTTTGGTTTGTAATATTTTGCCGTTGAAATGTGTCTTTTTTTCTGAAGGAACCAATCACGCCAGGAGGATTTTGGTACTGAATACGTAAAGGATTCCGAGCTAAACCGGCAGATGGTATTGGAAGAGTTGGCCACTTTGTTCACAAAAAGGTCGTCGTCCCCCGATCGGATGTCCATATGCGAAGTGAATCCGCTGTTGTCAAAGAACAAATTCGAGGTGTAGGCCAAGTTTCTTCCCACTCCCATATACGGAAATCCTGCCATGGCATAGGAGAAATACTGAGTTGCAGTGAGTATGGTTTCATAGCGTATGACGGTGTTCAGCAAACCTCTTTGTTTCATATACCCGCCATAGCCTATCACAAGTTGTCTTTCCTGGTCAAGTTGTTGGGTCATTTGAGCGATCCAATCCTTAGAATCCGGTCGGCAGTCGGCGTCTGTGAAAAGCAAACGTTTATGAGAAGCTCTTTTTATTCCCAGTGTGAGCGCGTATTTCTTGCTCCCCCAGAAAGTTTCGTTCCTGGCCACATCCACAACCTTGATCCGTGGATCCCGGGTCGCAAATTCGTTCATGATCTCCAGAGTATCATCGATGGAGGCGTCGTTGATCAAGATTAGTTCGAATTCCGGGTAATTCTGATCAAGCCAGAAGGGAATATGACTTTTAAGGTTCTCTGATTCATTCCTGGCGCATACAAGCACCGATACAGGAAATGAGGTGGTTGAAGCTGAATCTGTACCTTTTGCGAATGAGAACCTGGAGAATACCAGATAATAAGTACAATTGATAAGAACTATACCAACAAGCAGGTAAAAGATCAGCATAGATGCCATATCAAAAAGGCATTATTTATGTGCTTTTTCAGTACAGGAATCGAATTGATCCGGGGTCTTACCACAGAATCCACAGGCTTCACCCTCCTTGTTGAGAAACGGACTTTGACTGGCACATGTTCCGGCAAATTTTCCGTCCTTTTTACCCCATATCTTTATCGCGATGCCGGCAACGGCAAATAACAATAACAACAGCGTGATAATAAAAATTCCCATAGGTTACTTTTGATGCTGCAAAAATACAACCTTTCTTGGTGAATTGTGCCGAATTTGGTTAATTTTAGCCCCTACAAATTAATGTTTCACTATGCGTTTACCCTATCTTAGATTTTGTGTCCTGATCTGCTCAGTAGTACTTTTCAGTTGTAAGAATGATGTCAAAAGTGACGATCCTCAATCCGATACTGAAACGAGCACGGAAGTTACTTCGGAACCGGTGAAAAACGCTCCACCTACACAGGAGAACCTGGACCGGTCCAATAGTGTTATGGCGAGAGTAATGAGCACCAAGGAGACTAAGACTTACGCAACTTATCTGATCACGGCGGAAATGTCGGATCGCTTACTTAGTTCTAATGGAACCTATACGGTGTTCGCGCCCTCCGATACGGCTATTCTGGCACTAGATGCGAAAGTTCGGGATTCCTTCCCTTTGATGAGTCGCAGGGAACAACTGGTTTCGATGGTAAAAGCACATATTGTGGAAGGTGTTTACGATTCTGTGACCATCATCCAGGAACTTAAACAAGGCAAAATGACCCTTACTACCGTTGGAGGAGAGACCTTATCTGTTTCCAGGAGCGGCAATGAAATTCGTGTGAAGGATTCAAAGGGAAATGAGGCTATGGTTGGAAAAAGTGATATCAATGCTTCAAATGGGGTGGTCCATGTGGTGGACGGCGTACTCGGACTAGATTAGATCACGTTTACTTCGGGTTCGATATCAATATCGAACAATACTTTTACCCTCTTCTGAATTCGTCTAGCGACGTCAAGGATATCCTTCCCGCTGGCACCTCCAAAATTCACAAGTACCAGAGCCTGCTTTTCATGAATTCCGGCATCCCCAAAACGTTTTCCTTTAAATCCGGCTTGTTCGATCAGCCAGCCTGCCGGCACTTTGAAAGCTGTTGATGAAAGCTCGTAAAACGGGGATTCCGGGAATCTTTCGTGGAATGTTTTGAACTCATCCGCACCCAGGACCGGATTTTTAAAAAAGCTTCCACTGTTACCCAATTCGTCGGGATCCGGTAGTTTGGACCGGCGAATATCAATGACAGCGTCAGATACATCGCGAATAGTTGGAGATTCAATATTTCTTTCTGAAAGGACATCTGATATCGCACCGTACGAAGTATGTAAAATGTGGTTCTTTTTTGTAAGTCTGAATCGTACAGAAGTGATTATATACTGTCCTTTTAACGATTTCTTGAAAACAGAATCCCGGTACCCGAATTCACAATCTTCACCAGTGAATTCCTTCATCTCACGTGATTTCATATGGACGGCCTTACAGCTTATGAAAACATCCTTTAGTTCTACTCCGTATGCGCCAATATTCTGGATCGGGGCTGTTCCGGTATTTCCGGGAATAAGTGAGAGATTCTCAACACCGCCATAATCATTATCAACGCAAAACATCACGAATTCGTGCCAGTTCTCACCTGCCTGCACTTCAACTTCGACAGTTTCGTCTGTTTCTGAAATCAAAGAGATTCCTTTCAGATTGATATGAACCACTAATTTGTCGAGAGATGAGGTGAGTAAAATATTACTTCCGCCACCCAGGATGAACAAATCGGAGGGTCGGTACGATTTGAGCAGGGCGTTTAATTCCTCCGTGGATTTGATGGATACAAAGGCCCTGGCCATGGCATTGATACCAAAGGTATTGTAATCGCGAAGCGATTTGTTCTTTTCAATAAGCATTAACCACGGTATTGTTCCAGTGCGGCCTTCAGTATGTGTACGGCACGCACCAGGCTCTCTTTTTTCAATACATACGCGATCCTGATCTGGTTGGTGCCAACTCCCGGTGTGGAATAGAATCCGGCTGCCGGTGCAACCATCACGGTTTCGCCGTCCAAGTCGAAGGACTCGAGCAACCATCGTGCGAAATCATCGCTGTTATCGATAGGCAATTCGGCAATACAATAAAAAGCACCCTTGGGGTGTCCTACCTTAACACCAGGGATCTCCTGAAGTAATCGGATCAATGTATCACGCCGGTCAACATACTCCTCGATTACCGCATCGAAATATTCCTGAGGAGTTTCCAGTGCTGCCTCACTGGCGATCTGTGCAAAGGTTGGCGGACTAAGCCTTGCCTGGGCAAATTTCAGTGCGGTGGAGATCACCTCCTTATTCTTCGATACAAGGCAACCGATGCGGGCACCGCACATGCTGTAGCGCTTGGACACCGAATCGATAATGATACCGTATTTGTCCATTCCTTCTTCTTCGAGTATCGAATAGTGCTTTAACCCATCATAAGTGAATTCCCGGTATACCTCATCCGCCACGAGGAAAAGGTCATGTTTTTTGACAATTGCCGCTAGTTTGCTGATCTCCTCTTTCGAATAAAGGTAGCCAGTAGGATTGCCGGGGTTACAAATCAGAATAGCCTTTGTTCTGGGAGTAATGAGTTTTTCGAACTCTGCGATCGGAGGTAAGGCAAAATTATTCTCGATCTTCGATATCACAGGTACGATTTTCACACCTGAAGCAACCGCAAATCCATTGTAATTAGCATAGAACGGTTCGGGAATGATGATCTCATCACCTGCATCGGCAATTGACCCCATGGCAAAGAGTAAGGCTTCGCTCCCGCCGGTGGTCACTATGATATCATCGGCTTCCACCATGATGTTATTTCTTTGATAATATCCGGCGATCTTCTGCCGATATGGCTCTGAACCTTCAGATCGCGTATATGCCAGTATCTCAAGCGAATGATGAGCAACAGCGTCCATAGCACCTACAGGTGACTTGATGTCGGGCTGCCCGATATTGAGATGATAAACGGTTTTATTTTCCTTGTATGCCTTTTCGGCGAAAGGAACGAGCTTTCGAATAGGGGATTCGGGCATTGATTGCCCCTTGTAAGATACTGTTGGCATGCGGTTTTGAATATCTAGCAAAGTTGCGAAATTAATTTATAAATCCATAGTCTTTACGAAAGCGTTCGCGATTTTTTCCATATCTTGAATATTATGAAAAAAATCGCGAACGCCTCCCATTTGCCGAGCCTGTTGCTGCTCCTTTTTTGCGTGTCGTTTGCATCCGCACAGAACGGATTTCAGCTTCCCGAAACCGTGAACAGGGACAAGATACCTTTCGAACTTGTAAATAACCTCGTGATTGTCCCGGTCGAGATCAATGGCACCGAGTTGTCATTCTTGCTTGATACCGGGGTGAACTCCACCCTGCTTTTTTCCGTGGAAGAGTTGGATTCGGTACAGTTGAAGAATGCCAAACCCGTAAAACTTCGCGGATTGGGTGAAGGGGGTGATATAGATGCAATTGTGAGCGACGGAAACACAGTAAAAGTGGGAAAAGCCCTGGATACAGATCACCGCATCTATATGGTCATCGGAAGTGAGATCAATTTTTCTACCCGTATGGGATTACCGATACACGGGATCATTGGCTTTGATCTGTTTCGCGATTTTGTGATAAAGACGGATTACACCTCCAAAAGACTCACTTTGTATCGTCCTGATTCGTTTCGGCGGAAACGATGTAAGAACTGTGTTGAGATTCCACTGCAGTTCTATAACAGGAAGCCTTTTCTCGATGTCAGGGTTGCATCGGCAGCGAGTGAATCGGATGCTTTGGTATTACTGGACACGGGATCGAGTGACGGACTGTGGCTGTTCGATGAAGACGGATTCATTTCAGAAAACCCTAAGAATTACTTCAATGACTTCCTCGGACTTGGCCTTAGCGGAAATATCTACGGAAAACGAACCAAGATCCGGAAATTGACCATCGATGCATTTCAGTTGGAAAAAGTAACTGCCTCCTTTCCCGACAGCAATACGGTGAAGAACATCAAGTCCTTACCCACTCGTATGGGAAGCCTGGGCAGTGAGGTACTAAGGCGTTTTACAGTGATAATGAACTATCGCGGGCAGACAATGACCCTGAAGAAGAACAGCCACTTTAGTGATCCTTTTTATTATAATATGGCGGGCCTGACACTTGAGCACGATGGACTCATACCTGTTCGTGAGGTGGATTATTTCAAGATCGACCCGGTTACCATGACCAAGGAGAGGAGAGAGGCCACTGCGATATTCGATGTGTATAAATCCCCAACTCTACAATTCTTCCTGGCACCAAAATTTGTTGTGGCTGAAGTCCGCTCGGGTTCACCGGCAGATTTGGCCGGGCTGATGAAAGGGGATGAGGTGGTGAAGATCAATGGAAAAGCAAGCTTCAAGTACAAATTGTACGAAGTAGTGAACCTGTTTTCCTCTAAAGCAGGCAGAACGATCTACCTCGAAATATCCAGGAACGGGATCACTCAGAAAAAGAAATTCGTTCTTCGTGAGGTCCTATAAAAAAACCCTCGCTTTTAACGAGGGTTTTTTATATGAATTTAGCCTGTTATTTGGTCTTTTCGAGGACGCTTTTTCCATCAGCGATTACTTCTCCCTTTATCTTCAATGCTTTGATCGATTCTGAGGCATTTGAATAAACTGTCACGGTCTTACGAATAGGACCTACTCTATTTGTGTCATATTTTACCTGGATGGTACTTGACGCTCCGGGCGCCACTGGTCCTTCAGGTTTCTTCGGAACCGTACATCCGCAGCTCGACTTCACGTCCGAGATGATCAACGGCTGGTTCCCGGTATTCGTGAATTCAAACACACGTACACCATCACTTCCTTTTGCTATCTTACCGTAATCGATAGTCTCTTGTTTGAAACTGATCTCGGCTTGTGCCTGGACCCCGTGTCCAATAAGGGCAAGCAGCGCAATAAGTACTAATTTTTTCATGATTCTGTTAATTTAAGGTATGCTAATGTAGCTATCTTTTTGGCAACCTGCAAAATAAGTTATTCACTTTCATAATACTGCAGATATACCTACTTTTGCATACTTATTCCAAAAATTGGACCAAACTATGAGTTTAGCGGCAAAATATAGTGCTGAAAGCGTTGAAAACAAGTGGTATAGCTACTGGATGGAGCATGGATATTTTCATTCTGAAGTGGACGAAAGGGAGCCATATACCATTGTAATTCCCCCACCGAACGTTACCGGTGTACTCCACATGGGACATATGCTTAACAACACTATACAGGACGTACTTATCCGAAGGGCAAGGCTATTGGGATATAATGCCCTCTGGGTACCCGGTACAGACCATGCCTCTATCGCTACTGAGGCAAAAGTTGTTGCCAAACTCAAAGCAGAAGGAATAGAGAAAACCGACATCTCTAGGGAAGAGTTCCTGGAACACGCCTGGGAATGGACCCATAAACACGGTGGGATCATCCTGGAACAGCTAAAAAAGCTAGGAGCATCCTGCGACTGGGACAGGACGAAATTCACTATGGATGACGATCTGTCTGCCTCTGTGATCAGGGTTTTTGTCGATTTGTTCAATAAAGGCCTTATCTATCGCGGGTACCGAATGGTGAACTGGGATCCACAGGCGCTAACTACCTTGTCCGACGAGGAGGTGATCTACGAAGAAAAACAAGGCAGCCTATATCACCTGAACTATAAGATCGAAGGAAGCGATGAATATCTCACCATTGCCACCACTCGCCCGGAAACCATTTTGGGAGATACTGCTATCTGTATCAATCCTGAAGATGAACGTTATACTCATCTGAAAGGCAAAAAAGCTATTGTACCTATCTGCAATCGTGTTATACCCATAATTGAGGATGAATATGTGACCATGGAATTCGGTACCGGATGTCTGAAAGTGACGCCTGCACACGATGAGAATGATAAACTCCTGGGAGACAAACACCAACTCGAAGTGATCGATATCTTTAACGATGACGCAACACTGAACAGCTACGGACTCAACTACCAAGGAAAGGACAGGTTTGTGGTTAGGAAGGAGATCGTAAAGGAACTGAAAGAGATAGGGGCTCTTGAAAAAGTAGAGCAATACACCAACAAGGTGGGAACCAGTGAAAGAACGGGAGCCGTTATCGAGCCTAAGCTCAGCGATCAGTGGTTCCTGAAAATGAAGGATATTTCGAAACCAGCCCTCGAAGCGGTTCTTGATAAGGACATAAACCTAGTTCCTGAAAAATTCATCAATACCTATCGCCACTGGATGGAGAATGTTCGCGACTGGAATATCTCGCGTCAGTTGTGGTGGGGACACCAGATTCCAGCTTATTACTTCGGTGATGGTAAGGAAGACTTCGTGGTTGCCGAAACCTCCGAAGAAGCACTGTCCATGGCGAAGGAACGATCTGGAAACCCGGATCTGACCATTGAGAACCTGAAGCAGGACCCGGATGTCCTGGATACCTGGTTCTCGTCATGGTTATGGCCAATCAGCGTGTTTAACGGGATCATGGAGCCGGATAACAAGGACATCAACTACTATTACCCAACCAACGACCTGGTCACAGCCCCCGAGATCCTTTTCTTCTGGGTGGCCAGGATGATCATCGCCGGCTACGAATACCGTGACGATAAGCCATTTCAGAATGTGTATCTCACGGGGATCGTGCGTGATAAACAGCGTCGTAAGATGAGTAAATCGCTGGGGAATTCCCCGGACCCGATAGAGCTTATGAAAGACTACGGGGCGGATGGAGTTCGTGTAGGAATGTTACTCAGTTCGCCGGCGGGTAACGACCTGATGTTCGATATAGACCTATGCAAGCAGGGGAGTGGCTTTGTGAATAAGATATGGAACGCCTATCGCCTTATAGATGGTTGGGAGGTATCTTCGGAATTGCCAGCATCGGAAACAGGCGCTGTTGCGCTCAACTGGTACAGGAATAAGTTCAATAGTGCTCTGGCCGAGATCGAGGATCACTTCAGCAAATACCGTATAAGCGATGCCCTGATGGCAACTTACAAGCTTATTTGGGACGATTTCTGTTCCTGGTTACTGGAAATGGTGAAACCGGCCTTCGGTCAGCCAATTGACAGATCTACTTATGAGGGTGTGATAGATATCCTTGAGAACAACCTGAAGATACTTCATCCTTTTGTTCCTTTTGTTTCTGAAGAGATCTGGCAGCATATCACCGAACGTACCCCCGAAGAAGCACTGATCGTAGCGTCCTGGCCTGAATCGGATGGATTTGACGCCAAGCTGATAAATGATTTTAATTTTGCTTCGGAAGTAATATCCGGGATCCGTACCATTCGAAAGGAAAAGAACATCTCCTTCAAGGACACTATCGAGCTATCGGTGATCGACAATGAGAAGGTTTCTCCTGAATTTGATGCTGTAATCGCCAAGCTTGGTAATGTTTCCGACATGAATTATGTTGCCGCGCCACTTGAGGGTGCACTGACCTTCAGGGTGAAATCCAACGAATACTTCATACCTGTTGCCGGTGCGATAAATATTGAAGAGGAAAGAACCAAGATCCAGGAAGAACTTGCCTATACCGAAGGTTTCCTGAAAAGTGTTCAGAAAAAACTAAGCAACGAACGATTTGTGAACAATGCTCCCGAGCAGGTCGTTCAGTTGGAAAAGAACAAGGAGGCGGATGCAAAGGCAAAGATAGAAACACTTAAAGCCAGCCTGTCCAGCCTGCAATAGTTATTTCCTGTAAATAAAGTAGTGATTCACGGTCTCGATGTAAAGCTCCTTGGCTTGGTCGATACTGAGATGCTGTGTTTGAAATAGGGCATTTGTCTTAAAAGCATTGATCAGGGGCTTGCTGCCGCTGGGTCTGTCTTCGTCATTAGTAGCCCTTTTGTAATAGGCGTAAAGGCGCAACAAAACATCTGCAGGGAAGGGTTCGGTATGTTTGTTAATGCTCTCTACCGCTTTCTGAAAATCCCTATCCAAATCAGATGTTGCCATTGTTATTTCGAAGCTAATACGGTGATCCCGCCATTCACTTTCTGGTTCAGGCCTACCTTGACCTTAGCGTCCAGGGGCAGGAATACGTCTACCCTGGAGCCAAATTTGATAAAGCCACTATCTGAGGCCTGTGATACTTTTTGTCCGGTTTCGGCATAATTCACGATCCTACGCGCCAACGCACCTGCGATCTGCCTGTGAAGTACATCCCCGAATTCCTCCGAACGCACAACCACGGTGGTACGTTCGTTTTCCTCGCTGGATTTCGGATGCCAGGCCACCAGGTATTTTCCCGGGTGATATTTGCTGTACACTACTTCACCACCCAGGGGATAGCGTGTAACATGCACATTCAGGGGCGACATGAACACCGAGATCTGCAATCGTTTTTCGTTATAGTATTCCTTTTCGAATACCTCCTCAATCACCACCACCTTTCCATCAACCGGTGATAAGACACTGGCAGGATCTATTGAGAAATTCCGTTTGGGATTCCTGAAGAATTGCAGCACCAGGACCAATAGTACGATAAGTACACCCAATACGGAGTATCGCAGGATTTCATTGCTCACATAGAATTGGGTAATCAAGGCCAGGGCGATGCACAGTGAGAGCGCTACAAGGATAATGGTATTTCCTTCCTTATGAAACATATTTTGTAATTTCTATAAAAGCGTACAGAAAAGGACTTGAGTAAATTATGCTGTCCAACCTGTCATATAACCCGCCATGCCCGGGCATAAGTACACCGCTGTCTTTGACTCCCGCCTGTCTCTTGAGCTTAGACTGAATGAGATCACCGATCGTACCAATGACCGAGGCTATCAGGGCCATCACGATCCACATCCATAACGGGAAGTGTTCGAAATACTTAAAGATAATAAATCCTGCGGCAACCGAACCGGCTATCCCACCTATAAATCCTTCCACGGTCTTCTTTGGGGAAACCCGTTCCATTAGTTTTTTCTTCCCGAAATTCTTACCAACGAGGTACGCGAAACTGTCGTTGCTCCAAACCAGTATAAAGACTCCCACAACCACTTCGGGAACAAATATTCCGTCCTGAACAGGTATCAGAGTGAGAAATACAAACCCACTGATTATATAAAATACAGTGGTCACGTATTTTTTCAGCAGGAACATTGAAATCTCTCCATCTGTGAAGAGTTCCTTCATCAGGAACAGGCATACAAAACAACACAGGATCAATAAAAGGTATACGGCGTAATGATCGAATACATCATAACTCATGAAGTAGAACAGCAAAACAAGCAGCAAATAGGCCAGGAGGCTCTTTAAACCGATGATCCTTAGGTATTCATTGAGTGTAATTCCGGCAAGAACCAGGAAGAGACCCATGAACCATTCGCGCGACGTGAACAAACAGAAGATGACAATCGAGATGTACAGCACTCCCGATATAGCACGCACGATAAGTTCCTTCATAGATTACAGGTCTTCCAGTAACAGCAAATATAGGTTTTTTGTGCTACTTCCATAGCTCATGAAATCCTTTTCTTTGTTCGATTCGAAGTCCTGGATAGTGGTAATATTGCTGGGAATGTGGCGTGTGTTTACCGACTTGATTTTCCGCAATCCTTCACTGATATTTTCCACCAGTTGACTGGTAGTTCCGAATATCACGAAGTTGGCCGGTAGTTCGTGTAGTTTCTTTTCCTTGATCTGTTTTGAACAGAGTAAAATGGACCCGTTGTTGGATACCAGTGATTCACAGTTTGACAGGAAGAACGTGGAATTTGTATTCTTGGTGAAATTCAGGTTGAAACCGTCGAAGCGCGAGCTTAGATTCTCGTCCAAACAAAAAACATCCCGCTCGTACCAATCGTTCTCAAGCAGGATATTATCAAAAGCTTCCAGGATCTCCTCCATATTCTCGCAATACAGGAACTTCCCGCCATTGCGATTGAAATTATAGGTGAATCGCTCATCAATAGGTAATTTCTCCTCAGGGAAATACCTGCTGTGCTCAGAACCTTTTACTTTTTCTTCTGATTTACCTTTAGGATTTAGAAGTCTTTTAAATAGACTCATTTGTGGGTATTGAGGAGTTCGAAAAATTCACGTAATTCCAAAGATATGAAATATCAGTAGAAATACTGTGCCCTGAATTCTAAAGTTTTAGGATTTCGGCTCTACAGGTTCCTCAGTTGTAGGAACTTGATCTTCCTTACCTTTAGGCTTTTCTTTTTCAGCCTCGGCGATTTTGTCTTCCCTGTTCTTAAATGGTCTGATCCCAAAAATACGCTCAAGACTCTCCTTGAATATCACTTCTTTTTCGAGTAATTCTTCGGCTAACATGAGTAGCTTATCCTTGTTCTCACTGAGCAATTCAAGTGCTCTTTGGTACTGTGCCTCGATAAGGTTTGAGATCTCTTTGTCGATAAGCTCTGCCGTCTTTTCACTGTAAGGCTTTGTGAATCCATAGTCGGTTTGCCCGGTGGAATCGTAATAGGTAAGGTTTCCGATCTCGTCGTTCAGACCGTAAATGGTCACCATGGCCCGTGCCTGTTTCGTCACTTTTTCCAGATCACTCAGCGCTCCGGTGGATATCTTATCGAAAATTATCTTTTCAGCGGCACGGCCTCCCATGGTAGCACACATTTCATCCAGCATCTGCTCCGGACGAACGATCAAACGCTCTTCGGGCAGATACCAGGCAGCACCCAAGGACTGACCCCTCGGTACAATGGTCACTTTTACCAATGGAGCAGCGTGCTCCAGTATCCAGCTTACAGTTGCATGGCCTGCTTCGTGTACCGCTATCGCTTTCTTCTCCTCGGGAGTAATTATCTTGTTCTTCTTTTCCAATCCGCCTACGATCCTGTCCACAGCATCCAGGAAATCCTGTTTGCCCACGGATTTCTTTTCGTTCCTGGCAGCGATAAGTGCAGCTTCATTACATACATTGGCAATATCGGCACCGGAGAATCCGGGGGTTTGTCTGGCGAGGAAATCAGTATCTACAGAATCGTCCTTCTTGATCGGGCGTAGGTGAACCTCGAAGATCTCTTTTCTTTCACGTACATCGGGGAGATCAACATAGATCTGACGGTCGAAACGGCCGGCACGCATAAGCGCCTTATCCAGTACATCGGCGCGGTTTGTGGCTGCGATCACGATCACATTGGTGTTCGTTCCGAAACCATCCATTTCCGTTAGCAACTGGTTCAGTGTATTTTCACGTTCGTCGTTGGAACCCGAGAAATTGTTCTTTCCCCTGGCTCTACCTATCGCATCGATCTCATCGATAAAGATGATGGACGGAGATTTCTCTTTAGCTTGTTTGAAAAGGTCGCGTACTCTAGAAGCACCTACACCAACGAACATTTCCACAAAATCCGACCCGGATAAAGAGAAGAATGGAACCTTTGCCTCCCCTGCAACCGCTTTGGCCAGCAGGGTCTTACCCGTTCCCGGAGGGCCTACGAGCAAGGCTCCTTTGGGGATCTTTCCACCCAGTGATGTGTATTTGTCGGGGTTTTTCAGGAAATCCACGATCTCCTGAACCTCTTCTTTTGCACCTTCCAAACCGGCAACATCTTTGAACGAGGTCTTTACTTCGGTCTTCTCATCAAAAAGCTTTGCCTTCGATTTACCGATATTGAAGATCTGCCCGCCGGCACCGCCTCCCGCTCCCGAGGACATACGCCTCATGATGAATATCCAGATACCGATGATCACGATAAAAGGCAACAAGGTGAGGAATAATTCACCCCACATATTGCTGTCGGTGTTCCAAACTATCTTGGTATCGAGATTATTCTCGGCCTTGATCTGGTTTATATTGTTCTCGAAATTCTGCAGATCACCGAATTCAAACTGGTAGGACGGTTCACTGGCAGATGAGAAAAAGCTTCTTTTCTTGGAATCTGCGTGAATAGCCTTTTGCTTGGCTTCAGTAGTAAGATAGACCTTCGCAAGCTTTTTATTTATGATCTCGATCTTTTCAACATCACCATCGCGAAGGTAGTTCTCGAATTCAGCCTGTGTGGTCTTACCCGGCTGAGACAAACTGCTGCCTCCGAAGAATTGTATTCCCAGAAATATCATGATAATGGCCGCGTAGATCCAATAGGCATTGAACCTGGGCTTCTTTATTTCTGGTTTTTTATTGTCATTCGCCATAAATCCTCGACTAAATTAATACGTTGTTTCTATTTTAACTGATTTGGCATCACCCCATAATCCTTCAATATCGTAGAATTCCCGGATATGTTTCTGAAAAACGTGAACTACCACATGAACATAATCCAATAGAACCCACTCCGCATTATCACTTCCTTCTACATGCCAGGGTTTTTCTTTGATTGATTTGCTGACTATCTTCTGAATGGAATTAACAATTGCATTGACCTGGGTGTTAGAGGTTCCGTCGCAGATTACGAAATAGTCACAAACGGTGTTTTCAATTTTCCTAAGGTCCAGAATTTCAATATTCTGACCCTTCACTTCTTCAATTCCTGATATTATTTGAGTTACAAGTTGATCTGATCCGGTTTCTCTCTCTAACATTAAAGTTTTTTTATTTGCGCAAAGTTATTACTTTTTTGTTTCTTGAAACGTTATTAAAAATGTAAAGTAACACATTCTTAACCCTCTTGAATTTAATCAAACTTAGTGCCACTGCGTCTACGAACACCTGTCTGAAGAAGATGGCCTCGGAAATTTCCCTTGAAGACGAAACCGTGGTCTGGGCCGATACCCAGACTGAGGGCAGGGGACAGAGGGGTAATTCGTGGTATTCCGAAACAGGTAAAAGTCTAACATTTAGTGTGTTGAAGCGGTTTTCTGAGCTTCCCGCAGAAACTGGTAGCGCTATAAATTTTGCGGTTTCCCTCGGAATCATGGATGCGTTAAAATCACTTGAAATACCTTCGGTAGCTGTAAAATGGCCTAACGACATTATGTCATACGATAAGAAGATCTGCGGAATCCTGGTGCAAAATCAGCTTAAGGGCGGGTTGATATCGTCTTCCGTCATCGGGATCGGGATCAATGTGAACAATTTAAAACTGGATTCACTACCCAACGCAGGTTCCATGAGACTGGTCGCCAATAGGGAGTTCGACCTCAAAACCGTATTTGATAAGGTTGTTGAAAGTGTTCTGAAGGAATTGCGCTTACTGAGCCTCGAAAGTTCAGAAGAACTTCGTAAGAATTATGAATATTTTTTATTCAGGAAAGATAAACGATCGGAATTTTTGCTTAGTGATGGTTCAGAGAGATCTGGCGTGATTCGCGGTGTAAATAGACTGGGTCAACTCGAAGTAGAGTTGAACGACGGTTTAAGGCGTAGTTTTCAGCTGAAGGAAATAAGCCTGAAATTCTAGATCTTTTCCAGGTTCGAGACCAGTGTTTCCAGGAATTTAGTGATCGGCCCCTTGATCATCATGGCCATCATAGGATTGAAATCTCCACTAAAGACCAGCGTTACATCCGAATTGTCGGTATTGGTTTCTTCGATATTCCCTGTTAGATTGAACGGTATTTTATCGCTAATGGCACCCAGGGATACTTTTTGTGGTGAATCCACTTCCTTGACTTCCAGACCGATCTCCGGCATTCCTTTGAGGGCAAAGATGAAGGACCTTTCACTCAACACCTCAAATTTGCTGATATTTTCGGGCATCAGCTGTTCAAAATTCTCGACCTTGCTCAGGTAACTGCAAAGGTCTTCAGCCGATTTCTCAACGTTTACTTTTCTACTTTCAATTCGCATGGATAAGGTAATTCGGTAATGTGACAGGCATTAGTTCTTCTCGGTATCTACGGTCATCTTTGGGTCCCAATTCGCCGGGTCGTTTCGCCACTGTGATAGCAGTGAGGATTCCTCCCCATTGATATAACCCGAACGTTCCGCCTGGAGAACGATCTCGGAATAATCACTTAGGGTGTGCAAGGGAATTTCCGCTTTTTCGAAATTCTTTTCAGCTACCTCAAAGCCATAGGTGAATATTGCCACCATCCCTTTGACGTTCAGCTGTGCCTCTCTCAAGGCTTCAACAGCGGCTAGGCTGCTTTTACCTGTACTGATGAGGTCTTCCACAACCACCACTGTCTGATTGACTTCCACAAGCCCTTCGATCTTATTTTGTCTTCCGTGTTTCTTAGCTTCAGGGCGAACGTAACAAAAAGGAACATTCAGGTAGTCGGCCACCAGCATCCCAATGCCTATGGCACCTGTGGCAACTCCGGCAATTATATCGGGTTTACCATAAAGTGTCTCGATCTGTCCTGCGATCTGCTCCCTGATATAGTTGCGAATAACCGGAAAAGACAGTGTGATCCTGTTATCGCAATAGATAGGTGATTTCCATCCGGACGCCCACTGAAAAGGATTTTGAGGTTGTAATTTTATTGCATTAATTTGCAGCAGTAATTCGGCCGTTTTCTGAGCGGTTTCCTTGTTTAAAATCATACTGCAAATGTATAAAGTTTTTGTGAAAGACATTCCAATAATTCTCTCCACAGAGAAAAATATTGGTAAGCAGTATACCTCCATTCCTTTGAAGTTCGCACGCTTCAAAAAACTGATCAAAAAGATCAATGAAGGCGAACTCATCTATGTGAATTTGTACCATAAGAACGAAGAATCCCTGGAAAAGTTCCTTCGAAAGAAACTTCCTGTTGTGGAGGCAGCCGGCGGGCTGGTATACAATAACAAGAGGGAGATATTATTCATTTACCGTAACGATCGCTGGGATATCCCGAAAGGTGCTATCGAGAAAGGTGAGAGTCACCAGGATGCCGCAGTGCGGGAAGTAGAAGAGGAAACGGGTATCACGGGTCTGGAAGTAAAGAAATTCCTAACTACCACCTATCACGTTTTCAAACGCAATGGTAAATTCAAACTCAAGATCACCTACTGGTTCGAGATGTATTCTGAATTCAGCGGTGAATTCACACCCCAGGTCAATGAAGGTATTCTCAAAGTGAAGTGGAAGAATTTCGAGAAAACCCAGAAAGCCCTTCAGGATTCTTATGAAAACATCAAACTTCTCTTTCCGAAGGAATACCTACTCACTCACCCGAACGACAGGGTAACGTAAATGCGCTTTCTCATAATTATTTGATCTCTGGTAGATCCAGTTCAGCTGGGCGAACCAGTTGCCGGCAAATCTTTCATCATCGCGCTTTAACTGCTCAAATTCACTTTTCAGTTCAGGGTCCTCATTCAGCATCTCCAGCGCTTTGTCCTCCCAGACGTATGGAGAAAATCCTTCTTTTTGTCTCAGTATACTGTCGAAAAAGTTCCAGTTGAAGAAGGAATCCGGTGCTTCGGGTTCCAGGGTTTCGATTATATATCTCACCCCCGGTTGTTTGGTCTCCACAATATAGTCTCCTGCTTTCACATTGACTTCCTCCAGATGTTTGCTCACCTTCGTATTGTAGTGTGGATAATGTCCTTCATACGGACTTTGACTGGTATCGTAAGATTCTATCCTGTAAACTTCGGCCGTAAGCGTACTGTCCTTATCGACATAGTCGCAGCGTATCTTGTTCTTCCGAAGTAATTCGATCACGTTCCAGTAGCCACCCGAAATAATATACTTTTCAGGTATTGTGACAGACCGGTTGGGTTTAAAATGGTTGTAGTAAGTAACCTCCCTGGTGTATGGCCTTGAACGGTCGTATTTTAATCGTTGTGCACCCGTCACCTCACTTTCGGTCATTTCGGCTTCGTACCCTTTGAACTGCAAGGTTGTGGTCTTAGTGCTGTCGATCTGCCAATCCAGCGGGTAACTGTCCCCCGGATTATAGCTGCTGTTCGCAACTTTTCGAAGATCCAGTATCGTTTTTGCTTCAGCATTCGAAATCGAAATGAAATCACGAAGCAGGGCATGGGTTCCTTCTACCCTGTCCTTGTAGGGTTTCAGCATATGTGTTTCGATCATCATCCCGAGCGTATTGAACAGGGTGGTATAACCCGTGGAATATCGCGGATAGTCCAGGAACTGTGAGAATCCGCTATCGGGCGTTCGATTGAAAACGTTCACATATGGAGTGATATCGTAATTGTGTTGTTTCAGGGAATCTTCAAGCCTGGGCATGAAGTTAGTATGCATATAATCCCCCAGTACATTGCCCAGTTTGTTATGCTGTGTGAATAAATGTGTAAGTGTATATTGATAGTCCGCACCGTTGCTCACATGAGTATCTATGAACAAGTCGGGTTTCACGGTACGGAACAGATCCATAAACGCACGTGCATTACGGGTGTCGGCTTTCATGAAATCACGGTTTAGGTCAAAATTCCTGGCATTCCCCCTGAAACCGTATTCTTCCGGGCCATTTTGATTGGCCCGGGTTCCACTGTTGCGATTCAGGGCCCCACCGATATTGTATACAGGGATTACTGCAACTATAGCGTTTTCCGGAGTTGGGATCTTCCCTTCGGCAAGGTCCCTCATAAGCATCATCGAGGCATCGATTCCGTCACTTTCTCCCGGATGGATACCATTGTTTATTAGAATACGCACTATCTCCTCGTTGCCGGCGAACTCCGATTCAAAGCTCCGATTGGTGTTAAAGGTGACCAAATGCAGTTGTTTTCCACTATCTGTTTTATCCATTTCATATATTGCAACGGAAGCGTACTTCGCGGCCAGGTTTTCATAAAATTCGATCACTTCTTCGTAAGTAGCCGTTTGCATACCTTCCGATCTCTCAAATGTCGTGGTGAAGTCATAATCCGATACTACAGAATTATCTCCGCATGAGATTAATGAGGCAAACGATAGTAAGAAGATGTATTTTCTCATCATTTTGTCGATTTTGTTCATTTTTATTCAACGAATGGACGATTTAACATAGGATAATGCTAAAAAAAATAAAAAAGTTACAGGTTTCTGAATTGCTTTTATATATTTGTTCGGACAATATTAAACTTTAAACTTATAATTATGAAAAAAATTACTTTGTTAGCTCTGTCATTAGTAGCTTCTGCTTCTATGATAGGACAATCATCATTAAACGGACCAGGTGAGATCACACCTGGAGCTAATTCTGATGTACCTTTTTATCGTGGTGCTCCTGTAGTTCTTACTCAGTCTCTAGATCCTGTTACAGTTGATACCGGTGGTGTTGCATGTTGGGATAACGTTGGAGGTGAATACCGTGATAACGCATTTTATCGTGTGTACAAACTCGACGATTTCGGAATCACCGGAGATTTCATGGTAAGTTCATTGGAATGGGGTCAGGGAAGTGCTGATTCAAACAACCAACTTGGTTTGAACCTGTACCTTGCTGATACGGATGATCTTGGTACTGCTACGCTTACACTGCTAGATGGAACCACTCACTCATCCGATCCTGCAGACGACCTGTCTTTGGTAAGTGCACCACTTTCCACTACAGTTCCTCAGGGATCTATTCTTGTATTCGAAGTATTCGCTCCGGACGGTGGTACTGCTCTTGACGTTAAATTCTTCCCTGGATTTAATTCAGCTGGTGAGAACGACGACAGTTACCTGAAGTCTGATGGATGTTCTATCTCTGCTCCTGCAACTACTACATCTATCGGTTTCCCAGACAACCAGTATGTAATGAATGTTGTTGGTGATATCGCACTTTCAACTTCAGACAGGCTTTCTGATCTTATCGGAATCTATCCTAACCCAACAACGAATATCCTTAACGTGAATGTACCTTCTAACATCGAAGTAAACAGCGCTAGCCTGTACGATGTTCTTGGTAAGAACACTGGAGTTCAGTTGGTTAACGGTCAGATGAACACTTCAAACCTTTCAAGAGGTGTTTACATCCTGAACATTGATACTGCTGAAGGAACTCTTACTCAGAAGATCGTTAAGCAATAGTGAATAACGAACACTGAATGATATTAAGCCTCGCATTGCGAGGCTTTTTTTATTCTGAATTTTCTATTCTATGGATATCCAAATCGTGAAGGGTGATATCACCAAGGTAAGCGTCGATGTGATCGTCAATGCCGCAAATACTTCCTTGATGGGCGGTGGTGGTGTTGATGGAGCCATTCATCGTGCAGGGGGAAAATCCGTACTTGAGGAATGTATTGCCATTCGTAACTGTCAAGGTGGTTGCAAGGTTGGTGAAGCCGTGATCACCACAGGAGGTGATCTGCGTGCAAAGAAAGTGATTCACACCGTTGGGCCCAAATGGAATGGCGGTAGAAGTAAGGAACCGGAACTCCTGAGAAGTTGTTATGAGAAAAGCCTCGAACTTGCGGAAACCTTTAAATTCAGGTCTATTGCGTTTCCAAACATCAGCACAGGTATTTATGGGTACCCAAAAGAAGAAGCAGCCCAAATAGTATATGATGTGGTCAAGACATATCCATTCAATAGTCTTGAAACACTAATTTTTGTTTGCTTCGACGATGAGAATCACAGCATCTACAACGACCTTTTCAAATAAAAAAACCCCGCGATCGCGGGGCATTAATTAACTGTTCCAGGTTTTCCTATCCGTTCATGGAAATAAGAAATTCCTCGTTATTCCTGGTGGATTTGATTCGTTCATTAATGAATTCCATGGCTTCCACAGGATTCATGTCGGCCAAGTATTTACGCATCACCCACATTCTCTGAATAACGTTATCGTCCAATAACAGATCGTCTCTACGCGTACTTGAGGACGTAAGGTCGATAGCAGGGAAAATCCTTCTGTTCGAGATTTTCCTGTCGAGCTGTAGTTCCATATTACCCGTCCCCTTGAATTCCTCGAAGATAACTTCGTCCATTTTAGAACCGGTTTCGGTAAGTGCCGTAGCAATAATACTCAGAGAGCCTCCTTTTTCGATGTTTCGGGCAGCCCCAAAGAAACGTTTTGGTTTGTGAAGTGCATTGGCATCCACACCACCACTAAGAATCTTTCCACTGGCAGGTTGTACGGTGTTATACGCCCGTGCAAGACGTGTGATTGAATCCAGCAGAATTACCACATCATGCCCACATTCCACCAGTCTCTTGGCTTTCTCAATGACCAAGTTTGCCACACGAACGTGTTCCGTTGCTTCCTTGTCGAAGGTAGAGGCAACCACTTCACCACTCACATTGCGTTGCATATCGGTAACTTCCTCAGGACGTTCGTCGATAAGCAGTATGATCTGGTATACCTCTGGGTGATTTGCCGCGATCGCGTTGGCGATGTCTTTCAGTAACATCGTCTTACCGGTCTTTGGCTGAGCCACGATCATACCACGCTGTCCTTTTCCAATTGGAGCGAACAGATCGATGATCCTGGTTGATACGGTACTCTGGCGTTCCGCTATATTGAATTTCTCCTGGGGGAAAAGAGGTGTAAGGTGCTCAAAGGCAACCCGGTCTCTTACCACATTCGGATTGAGCCCGTTGATCTTGTTTACCTTGATCAGTGGGAAATACTTTTCTCCTTCCTTTGGAGGTCTAACCTCGCCCAGCACAGTATCTCCGGTCTTCAGTCCGAAAAGACGAATCTGCGACTGAGAAACGTAGATATCATCAGGGGAGGAGAGATAATTGTAGTCGCTGGAACGAAGGAAACCATAACCGTCCTGCATGATATCAAGTACACCTTCGCTTTCTATGATACTGTCGAATTCGAAATCCGGTTCCTTGTACCGGTTGCGGTTATCTTTGTTTCCGTTCTTTCCGGACTGGTCCTGATCTTGCCCATTCCTTTTGTGCTGATCACGTCTGGGCTGTTCTTTTTTCTGTTCACCGGACGGTTTGTTGTCTGATTGCTGACGACCGTCCTGTTTTTGTTTCTGGCCCTGGTTCTGAGCCTGGTTCTGAGCCTGTGGTCTTTTCTGCTGGCCACGCTGACCGTCTTTGCGCTGCTGGTGCTGACGACCGCCGCGATTATCTTTTTGTTGAGGTGGTTTCTGACCACCGGCTTGTTCCTTTGTTTCTGGGGCGGATTCAACCGCTACGGCCTTTACCGCGGCCGGATTGGCAGCCTGATAATCCAGGATCTGGTATACCAGGTCTAATTTTTTCAGACTTCGGTATTTGGGGACGCCTAAAGTCTTAGCAAGTTCCTGAAGTTCAGGAAGCTTCTTAGCTTTTAATTCTGAAATTTCAAACATCTAAATTTTCTAAGTTATAAAATGAATAAGTGGTCATTGATGACCGGGATGGTATATTGAAAAATAATTGAAGAATAAGTAACCGATATTGAAGTGGTTACCGTTTGGTAATGCAATTATACAACAATAAATTATATTTTACATTGAATTCTTTTAAAAAGAAACCTTATTTTTGCTTTCCATTTGAAAGGCTGCTATGATACAACGTATTCAGACAGTTTATCTTGTTGTTTCGGCTCTTATTATTGGAGCTTTGTACATTTGGTTTCCGGCGGTTCATGATGAAGCGGGAAATACAATAATCAGCAGGGAAGAGCCGTTAATATTGGGCCTAATGGGTATTTCGGTCTTACTGGCCGTCATTTCGATCTTTAATTTCAAGAAGCGTAAGTTACAATTTGTACTGAATCGCCTGAATATAATATCAAACTTTGTATTACTGGGAGTTTTCGTATACAGGTCGCTAACTTTATCCGGAGAGACCTTGGTCTCGGAGAAGGGTATTGGGGTGCTTTTTCCCGTCATTTCTATCGTTTTTCTAGTGATGGCCAACAAAGCCATCAAAAGGGACGAGGATCTCGTAAAATCTGTGGACCGTTTACGCTAAACCTTACATCTTAGTATATTAGTGCAAGACCCCCGGAGTATGCCAACTCCAGGGGTTTTTTGTTTTCTGAATGTTTAACGGGGAAATTCGATCACTTCCAGGTCGCCGATATCAGCCCCCGAAATTGTAAATCGAAGCATCGTTCGAACTTTGTGAAAACCGTGCTTCCCGATTGCACCGGGATTCATATGCAGTAGTCCGAGTTTCCTGTCGTTCATCACCTTCAGAATATGTGAATGACCCGTGATGAACAACCTTGGTGGATCCTTTTTCAGCGATTCCCGAACACCCGGACTGTATCGGCCGGGATACCCTCCGATATGCGTGATCCATACATCTACCCCTTCACACATGAAGCGATTGTGCAGAGGAAACTCCGAACGAATCTCCGCTCCATCTATGTTTCCATAGACTGCGCGTATAGGTTTTAACTCCTGTATGGCATCTGTAACCGCGATCGAACCAATGTCTCCTGCATGCCAGACCTCATCGGCCTCACGAACATGTTTCAGGATGGATGGGTCCATATAACCATGGTTATCGCTCATCAGTAGGATCTTTTTCATTTGTTTCTGAAGCTGTGCCCCCTGCGAAAATCCGATTGCCTATCTTTGCATTCTCGCGGTTTAACAATTTTGTTTAAGCCTTAAAATTACGTCATTCTTGCGATATTTTATCGACATAGCCTACTTCGGAAAGAATTATCACGGATGGCAGATCCAACCAAATGCCATCTCGGTACAGGAGGTGTTGGAGCGGACACTTTCTACGTTGCTTCGTGAGGATGTTAAAGTTACAGGGGCGGGCAGAACGGATACCGGGGTACATGCCAAACAATTGATCGCCCATTTCGATACGGAGACAGCTATCGTGATAGACGAGTTTGTTTTCAGAATAAATTCTTTCCTTCCGAATGATATCTCCGTGAATGATCTTTATGAAGTTAGGGAAGATGCACACGCAAGGTTCGATGCAACCGCCCGTGAATATCAATATTTCGTTCACCTGAAAAAGGATCCGTTTTTACAGGACACGTCTTACCTGTTGTACGCCCGGCCTGACATTTCCATTATGAACACAGCCGCTTCCACATTATTGGGTCATCAGGATTTTCAATGCTTTTCTCGCTCCAATACCGACGTAAAGACGTATTATTGTGATGTGCGTAAGGCGATATGGGAACAGGAAGCTGATCAGCTGGTTTTTACGATCGAAGCGGATCGATTCCTGCGGAATATGGTTCGGGCGATTGTTGGTACCCTGCTGGATATTGGGTGTGGTAAAACTCCCCCTGAAGAGATCGACAGGATAGTACAAAGCAAGAATCGATCCTTGGCAGGGACCTCAGCACCTGCCCACGGATTGTATTTAACCAAGGTTGTTTACCCAAAATCGATTATCAAATAGATGGCTGGTTCAGGAAAGGCATTCGATTTCAAACTCTTCAGGAGATTACTCGTATACACCAACAAGTACCGAGGAACCTTCTATTTTGTGGCTTTTGCGGCTATTGCCATGTCGGCACTTTCCATACTGCACCCTCATCTGCTTCGTGAAGCAATCGACAATTCGATCACCCCGAGGGATGGGGAGAAATTGATGTTCTACATCGTCCTGATGATCGTCATTCTTGTGCTGGAGGTGATCTTTCAGTATGCGTTCATCTACTTCGCCAACTGGCTTGGGCAAAGTGTGATCAAAGACATCCGAACCAGGATGTTCAAACTCATGCTCAGTTTCCAGATGAAATATTACGACAAGAGTGCTGTGGGCCGTCTAACCACACGTGCCGTAAACGATATAGAGACTATCTCCAGTATTTTCAGCCAGGGCTTGTTCATGATCATTAGTGACCTGCTGAAGATGCTGGTCATCATGGGCTTTATGCTTTACCAGAGTTGGAGGCTGTCTCTCATCGTATTTGCCATCCTTCCTTTGATAATTTATGCTACGAGAGTATTCCAGCGGGCTATGAAAACTGCCTTCGAAGAAGTACGCAGCCAGGTGGCCAACCTTAATTCTTTCGTTCAGGAACGTATCACCGGAATGAAGATCGTTCAGATCTTTACAAGGGAAGATACCGAATACAGGGAGTTTCAGAAAATAAACGAAAAACACAAAAAAGCCTGGATCAAGACGGTTTGGTATAACTCCATTTTCTTCCCAATTGCTGAAATGGCCTCAAGTGTGGCTATCGGTCTTATCGCATGGTATGGTGGTTTGAATGCGGCCGCAGGGGGAGTGATCACAGTGGGGATGATCGCCATGTTCATCCAACTTTCGCAAATGCTCTTCAGGCCGTTAAGGCAGATCGCCGATAAGTTCAACACACTCCAGATGGGAATGGTGGCCGCCAACCGGGTCTTTGGGATCCTGGACACCAAATCGCATATAGAGGATGCAGGTACTGTCGAGATGTGTCGGAGTGAAGGCCTTATCGAATTCCGGGACGTACACTTCGGGTACAATGATGATGAGGAAGTGATCAAAGGGATCAGTTTCACCGTACAGCCCGGAGAGACCGTCGCGATCGTTGGTGCTACGGGTGCCGGTAAATCGACCATTATCA
This sequence comes from Bacteroidia bacterium, assembly GCA_030431695.1. Lineage (GTDB taxonomy): Bacteria > Bacteroidota > Bacteroidia > Flavobacteriales > Flavobacteriaceae > Pukyongia. The sequence continues at coordinate 40,318 of JAUIIU010000014.1, forward strand.
ATCTGCTCAGCAGGTTCTACGAGATAAATGACGGTGATATCCTCATCGATGGGGTTTCATCAAGGGAATACACATTGGCATCGCTCCGCAAGCAGATCGCTGTTGTCTTGCAGGACGTATTCCTCTTCGCAGATTCTATTCTGAATAACATAACTCTGAATGACCCGGCAATTTCCGAAGTACAGGTAGTTGAAGCTGCCAAAGAGATAGGGGTTCACAAGTTCATTCAATCCCTGCCCGACAATTATCATTACAATGTCAAGGAAAGGGGAACCATGTTGTCATCCGGACAGCGACAGTTGATAGCGTTCCTGAGGGCCTATGTGACCAACCCCGAGATCCTGGTGCTGGATGAGGCGACTTCCTCTGTGGATTCCTATTCCGAAGAAATGATACAGAGAGCCACCGAAAAAGTGACACAGGGTCGCACCTCCATTGTGATCGCGCACCGCCTGGCGACAGTTAAGAAAGCCGATAAGATCATCGTGATGGAAGCCGGAAAGATCGTTGAGACCGGCACACACAAAGAACTTCTGAAAAAAGAAGACGGCTACTACCGAAACCTCTACGAGGTCCAATTCCTGGCCGAGGAGATGATGTAACCTACAGCTTGTTTGGCTCGTTCTGCTTCAATGACCTTCTGAAAAAAATCTGTGAATACCAGCAAACTGATGACGACGATCACGATTGATATGATGTAAAAAACCAACAATACCAGCAGGAAAAGCATTGATTTGAGAACGATCTGTAAGAAACTCAGCCCGAATAATCGCTTCAGTACATAAGCGAAGTACAACACCTGCATCGGAACGAAGAGGATTGAAAAAGTGGCGAAAAGTTCCGAATTCAGTTGCAGAAAAAAAGACAGGAAAGTGATCATCAGGGAGGCTTCCGAATAAGCGTACATATTGATCACCAGGTGTTCGGTATAATTGTACTTCTTGTTCCGAAGAAAAACCAGCTTCGACATCAATGCAAGCAGTGGTACCATCAAGAAGAAGATGAAAGTCTGGTATTCTATAATGAACGAATAGAAATCGGTCATTACCTCAGCCTGAACCTCGTCCTGCTGAAATCCTTCAAAAACCTTCGCATAGGTATCCGGGTAGAACTTTTGATTCACAAAGGTGAAGAATCCGGCAAATGTGATCGCAATCGCAAGATAGCTTACCACATTTACATATCGTTTGCGGGTTCCCTGGATAAAAAGTCCGATAACCACTTCCGGACGCCTGATGAGGTCGATGAATGTCTGAAGGAATTTATTATCCCAGTTGAGGAATTGCTCACTGAAATGCGCAAACAGGTTCTTCACTGTGAGTCGGTTGTGAATCACCTTTGCACCGCATTCCGGGCAAAATTTGTCGGTCTCGGAGAGTTGATGGTTACAATTCCGGCACTTCATATCAGCTGAGATCCTTTTCGAGCAATTTTATCAGTTCCTCTATATCTTCGAACAGAACGAAATCGCCTTCCTTTATGTAGGATATCTGACCGTTCTCTTCGGAAACAACCAGGCAAACCGCATCACTTTTTTCGGAGATACCGATTGCCGCCCTGTGTCTCAATCCGAATCGCTGCGGGATATTCCTGTCGTTAGAAATAGGTAGGATCGCTCGAGTGGTGGTAATGGTATTATCCTCCACTATCATAGCCCCGTCATGCAGCGGGCTGTTCTTAAAGAAGATACTTTCGATGATGGGTTGATTTACCGCGATGTTCATAGTATCGCCTGTGCTCTTCACAAAATCCAGGCTGTTGTTGCGCTGGATCACTATAAGGGCCCCGGTACGGGAAGTCGCCATTTTTGCACAGGCGTTAACGATGGCCTCAATATCGGTATAATAAGCGGTCTCTTCGGAGAAAAGTTTTAATCGTTTGAAGAGTCTTTTCCTGGCCCTGAAATTGGTCGAACCCAGTACGAGTAAGAATTTACGGATCTCCTGCTGGAATACAACCACAAGTGCGATCATACCAACTCCCAGGAATCCCCCGAGAACCCAGCTCACCATTTCCATCTTCAAGAGCTCCGTAACCTGCCAGATGGCGTAGAGGATCACAATTCCGAAGAAGATATTGATGGCGACCGTTCCCTTTACCAATTTGTACAGATAATACAGCAGGATTGCCACCAGCACGATGTCTACAATATCAATAATCCGAATGTTGGTCCAATCAAAGAGATCCAAGGGCTGCAGGGTTTTTGTAAATGTAGAAAAAAAATAAAAGTTATCGGGCTCCTTTGAGTTCCGAAACCAGCCTCGCGCATTCTACGGCTTCCTTCACATCGTGGACGCGAAGTATGGAAGCACCTTTCAACAAAGCGATGCTGTGCAAGGCGCTAGTTCCGTTTAGGGCCTCTGCCGGGGTGCTGCCAAGGGTTTTGTATATGAAGGATTTGCGGGAAATGCCAACCAGGAACGGACGTTCGAGTTTTTGAAAAAGCTCGAGTTCATTCAGCAAGGTGAAATTGTGAGCTGGTGTTTTGGAAAAACCAAAACCGGGATCCACGATAAGGTCATTGATACCGGCAGAATTCGCCTCGGCGATCTTCTCTGAAAAGTAACCCAAAACATCACGGGTCACCTGCTCGTAACTGCTGAACTGTGTCATGGTCTGGGGAGTGCCGCGCATATGCATGGCAATATAGGGTAGGCCCAGCTTCGCGACTGTGCCGATCATAGCGTCGTCCATTTGTCCGCCGGAAATATCGTTGATCATACAGGCTCCCTCCCTGGCAGCTTCAATGGCGACGGCGCTTCGGAAAGTATCAATCGAAATCTTCGCCTCCGGGAAAGTAGTGGTCAACGCCTGAAGTGCCGGAATCACACGGTTCATTTCTTCTTTTTGGGACACTTCCGCTGCTCCCGGGCGGGAACTATAACCTCCCAGGTCGAGAAAGGTAGCGCCTTCGTTCAGCATTTGTTCTGCCTGGGCAAGGATATCGTCGGTTTCGAAAGTTTTCCCACCGTCGTAAAATGAGTCCGGGGTAACATTGATGATCCCCATGACCTTAGGTATGGAGAGGTCGATCAGAGCGCCCGTACAATTGATGGAGTACAATTTTTTAAATTGATTAATTTAAGCGAAATTTACGCAAAATCTGAGAGACCTGATGCCCGATACTTCCAAACAATACGATTCAGTAATTACCACCTGCAGGACACTTTTCGAGAATAAGATGAAGGACTACGGAAGTGCCTGGAGAATACTCAGGTTGCCGTCGCTCACAGACCAGATCTTTATCAAGGCACAGCGCATCAGAAGCCTGCAGCAAAATGACGTTCGAAAAGTGGACGAGGGTGAGGCCAGTGAATTCGTTGGAATCATTAACTATTGCATCATGGCGCTGATTCAATTGGACAAAGGAATCGTGGAGCAACCCGACATGGAGCTTGATGAGGCGCTGGAACTGTACGATCAGAAAGTTAGCCTTACCAAACAACTCATGATGGATAAGAACCATGATTACGGAGAAGCCTGGCGGGATATGCGGGTGAGCTCGTTAACGGATCTGATACTTCAGAAGTTACTACGGGTCAAGCAAATTGAAGATAATAAGGGTAAAACATTAGTTTCCGAAGGAATCGATGCCAATTACCAGGACATGATCAATTACGCAGTGTTCGCCCTAATTCATTTAAAAGAAACCGAATGAAAATACTAGTTGGCTTTTTACGAATTTTTGTTGGAGTCTTTTTTATAATCAGTGGGCTGATCAAACTGAACGACCCGGTGGGATTTTCCTTTAAACTTCAGGATTATTTTGCTCCCGAAGTACTCAACCTCGAATTCCTGACGCCCTACGCGCTGGTGATCTCAATCTTCGTGGTGATCTACGAAGTGATGCTGGGAATCATGCTTATTCTGGGCTATGCCAGGAGATTTACACTTTGGAGCCTGATCATCATGATCGTATTCTTTACCTTCCTCACGCTTTACTCTACGGTGACGGGCAAGGTAACCGACTGTGGTTGTTTTGGAGATGCAATGAAACTTAAGCCATTGTATTCTTTTATCAAGGACCTCGTACTATTGGTCCTCATACTTATTATTTACTTCGGAAGGAAACACATCCAGCCATTTTTCAGCAGGAACATCAGGAGCATAGCCGTTTTTGCATCGCTGGTGGCTTGTCTCGGGATCACCTACCATGTACTGATGCATCTGCCAATAATCGATTTCAGGCCGTATAAGATCGGGGCAAATATAACTGAAGGCATGAGCATACCGGAAGGCGCCCCTGAACCTATCTTCGAGTACGCCTGGAAGTTCAATGTGAATGGTGAAGAGAAGATAATAACTACCAACGGTGAATACCCTCAACAGGAAGGTGAATTCATCTCCGTGGAGACCGAAGAGATACAGGCTGGGTATGAACCACCAATTCACGACTTCAGCATGGAAAGAGGAGGGGAGGACCACACCCAGGCATTCCTGCAAACCGATCACCTGGTCGTGGTAGTTGCGTACAATCTTGCCAATACCGAAATGGAAGGTTTCGTGCCCGTGAAAAACAAAACCGATGAGGCGCTGGAAAAAGGTTATGAGGTGATCGGTCTTTCGGCTTCGTCCCAGGAAGTAACCGATGCCCTCGTAAAAGATAATGACCTGAACTTCAAATTCTATTTCTGCGATATGACCACGCTGAAGACAATAGTTCGAAGCAACCCGGGGATACTGGAACTTGAAAGAGGAACGATTCGACAGAAATTACACTGGAACGATGCCGAGGATCTGGTTCTGAATAAAGTAGGGCCGGTGAAACCTAAATTCGACGAAAAGCTCAAGTCATCGCTTGACAGCATCGCTGAACTCGATCAGCGGTATCGCAAACTGATGTACCTGGAGACCGAGGCAGAAAGAGCCGCTGCGGCTGCTGATGCCGGATTTTCTGAAGCCGATTACAGCCTGGGAACGCTGTGGTCCCGGCAAAACCAATTGGACAGTACCAATATGGAATTCGTGGCCAGGATCTTTGATTCAAAGGGTTATCCGGGCAAGACCATGGTGGGTGAGGCTAACACAGCTGCCTGGTATGTGCTTCAGCATAACCCGGACCGTATTGAGAAATATCTCCCGATGATCAGGGAAGCAGGAACGAAAGGTGAATTGCCATTCCGACTAGTGGCCATGATGGAAGACCGCTACCTTATGGGGCAGGGCAAAATGCAACTATACGGTACCCAGGGAATGAGCTTCGATGATGAGCGGGGCAATGTGATCTGGCCTATCGAAGATGCAGCGAATGTCAACCAACGCAGGCAAGAAGCAGGCTTCGAAACAACCGTTGAGGAGTATGGAAAAGATCTCTTTGGAGATGATTTTAAATATAAGGTGCTTTCCCTGGACGATGTGAAAACAGATTAAGTGGGTGGATATATACTTCGGAAATTGGGCTATGCGTTACTCACCCTGCTTGGGGTAGTGACCGTGATCTTCCTGTTGTTCACTATCCTGCCCGGAGATCCTGCACGTATGATGCTGGGGCAAAACGAGACCGCAGAGCAAATTGCCATTGTGAAGAAGAAATACGGATTCGATAAACCCATCGCTCAACAATACCTCTACTATATCAACGACCTTTCACCACTTTCCTTCCACAGTACGAATTCGGAGGACTACACGTTTCTTTCCGAAGATAAATACAACGCGACCCGACTTTTCCAGGTAGGTGAAACCGAAGTTGTTGTGAAGCTGCCTTATATGCGGGAATCCTTTCAGAAGAATGGAAAGAAAGTGAGTGCCGTGATCGCCGAAACCCTCCCTAATACTGCCATACTGGCGGTTTCCGCTATAGTTATCGCTATGTTGCTGGGTATCGGGCTCGGAATCCTTTCGGTGGTCTTCAGGGATGGCTGGGTGGATAAGACCATTCAACTGGTGAGTACTTTTGGGATGAGTGTGCCTTCGTTTTTCAGCGCGATCATCTTTGCCTGGATCTTCGGTTACCTCTTACACGAATACACCGGTCTGAACATGACCGGCAGCTTGTACGAGGTGGACGATTTTGGGGAAGGGAAGTACATTCAATGGAAGAACCTTGTCCTTCCCGCCATCGTACTCGGGATCCGTCCGCTTGCTGTTGTAACCCAGCTCATGAGGAATTCCCTGCTCGAGGTGTTGAGTCAGGATTACATTCGAACCGCTCGGTCCAAGGGGCTGACGTTCGTGACCATTATCTGGCGCCATGCACTGAAGAATGCCCTGAATCCGGTTGTAACGGCGGTTTCCGGTTGGTTTGCTTCCATGCTCGCGGGTGCCGTTTTCGTCGAATTCATCTTTGGCTGGAACGGACTCGGAAAAGAGATCGTGGATGCGCTCAATACCCTTGACCTGCCGATCATAATGGGCGCCGTGCTTATCATTGCTACATTATTCATACTGATCAATATATTTGTGGATATCATCTACGGATGGCTTGATCCTAAAATCAGAACCTAAAATTTACAACATGAGAAAACAAATCGTTGCCGGCAACTGGAAAATGAATTGCGACCTGTCTGAGACCAAGAACCTGATCCAGGTGCTTAAGGTACAGGACATACCTTCAGGTGTTTCGGTTATGATCGCCCCCACATATACCAATTTACTTGCTGCTACGAGCCTGCTGGTTGATTACCCGATCACCGTGGCGGCCCAGAATATGCATCAATCCGCGAGCGGTGCATTTACCGGTGAGATATCTGCAGGTATGCTGAAAAGCGTAGGTGTGGACCACGTGATCCTCGGGCACAGTGAGCGCAGAGCCTATTTCAAGGAAACCGATGCGCTGTTGGCGGAAAAAGTGAGCACCGCCCTGGAGCAGGAAATGACGGTCATCTTTTGTTTTGGTGAAGAACTACAGGACAGAACACACGGGCGTGAGTTTGATGTAGTGAAGAATCAGCTGCAAAATGGCCTGTTTCACCTGTCGGGAGGTGATTGGAATAATATCATCCTGGCCTACGAACCTGTTTGGGCCATCGGAACGGGGGAGACCGCAACACCGGAGCAGGCGCAGGAGATGCATGCTTTTATCCGCAGGACGCTTGCTGAAAAATATTCGGATGAAATGGCACAGGAAGTAAGCATCCTCTACGGTGGAAGTGTAAAGCCCAACAACGCTGCAGAGATCTTCGGAAAGGAAGACGTTGATGGCGGACTCATAGGCGGGGCCTCCCTGGATGCTGAAAGCTTTATGGCGATCGTAAATGCGTTTGTATAATTCACAAATTTCAACAGATCAGGCGTACTATTTTGGAATTTGGTAATCGAATACTATTTGTGATTTGAATATTAATTTGTTTTGTCTCAAACCTATCTCGCATATCATTTCAGTGTTAGTCCGAAGGACCCCGGAACCGATATCCTTATCGCCCAGCTTGGGGAAATAGGATTCGAGAGTTTCGTGGAAACCGATGAGGGTGTTTCGGCTTATATCCAGCAAAGTGAGTTCGAGGAGCGTGATTTGGATGCTGTACAACTATTGACTTCGGAATTATTCTCGGTGGATTATCATTCCGAAGTGATCGAACAGGTGAACTGGAATGAAGCCTGGGAGACCAACTTCCAGCCTATTGTGGTAAGCGATAATTGTGTGGTTCGGGCTCCTTTTCACGACACCTTCAATGTGCCTTACGAGATCATCATCGAACCCAAGATGTCCTTCGGAACCGGTCATCACGAGACGACCCACATGATGCTGGAATTTCTGCTGGAAACAGGCATTGAAGGTAATATTGTACTCGATATGGGCTGTGGTACGGCCGTTTTGGCCATACTTTCGGAAATGCGTGGCGCAGTTGCCGTAGACGCCATCGATATTGACGAATGGTGTGTGGAGAATTCCGAAGAGAATGCGGAGCGAAATAACTGCAAGAACATCAGTGTGAGCCTGGGAGATGCGAGCGTCCTTACTTCAGAAAAAAAATACGACCTGATCATTGCCAATATCAACAGGAATATCTTACTAAATGATATCCCTGTATACGTAAAGTGCTTGAAGGCAGGTGGGACTTTGCTATTAAGCGGTTTTTATTCTGAAGACCTTGCCATGATCAACGAATGTTGTGTTAAGAATGGGTTACAATTCGTTGAAAATAAGGAGAGAAACAACTGGATTGCAGCGAAATTTGTAAATTAGCCTTGTTATGAGTACTCGGGAAAAACTTCAGGAAGATGTACTTCTGGCCGAAAAAGAAGCCACGGAAAACCAGATCGTTCTGTACAATGACGATGTGAACACCTTTGATCACGTCATCGAGACACTTATCCATGCCTGTGACCATACACCCGAGCAAGCGGAGCAGTGCTCGCTCATTGTTCACTACAAGGGGAAATGTACTGTAAAGACAGGAGCTTATGACGACCTGAAACCGCGTTGTACAATATTATTGAACGCAGGCCTTTCGGCAGAGATCGTTTGATTTTTTAATCTGGTTATTCGAGAGAAATTCCGATTTACAGCAGTACTATTTTTTATTATCCAGGCTGATCGATTTACCTGATTTCGCGCTACGAACCGCTGCATCTAGTATTTCCATAACGATCATGTTGTTCTCCAAAGACGACAGGTCTGACGGAGTAACTTCTATTTCTCCATTGATCACCCCAGCAAAGTAAGCAAATGGATCATCGAAAGGAGAGCTAAGTGGTTCGAGTTTTTCTTCAGATTCCTCGTAACCGTCGTATCCCTCTGAGATTCGAATTCTAAGATCACTTCGGTTATCGGAATAGATCACCCCTTTTATACCATAGACCTCCATATCTTTTCGGCCAATAGGCCAGTTCCAGGAAGCCTGGATCACTGCATTGGCGTTGTCATATTCAAGAAGTATAATAGCCTCGTCATCCACCAAAGGATTATTCTCTGGTTGTAATTGTTGGGTGATGGCGGTAACATTATTTGGTCTCTTATTATTCATGAGCCAGGTCATGAGGTTAGCCCCGTAACAGCCGAAATCGATAATTGCTCCTCCGCCATTTAGTTCTGGATTGGTGAGCCATTCGAGGAACTCCGGATCGACCGCGATCTTCTTTGGCCCTTTATGTCCATCCCTAATAATCACCTTACGTATGCTACCGATCAAGGTATCTGACTTCAGCAATTCGTAAGCCCTGTGATTTGTTGGATACCAGGTAGTCTCATAATTGGTAAGCACATGAATTCTGTGCTTTTTTGCCAGGGCTTCTATTTTTTTTGCATGTTCCAGACTTACGGCAAGCGGTTTTTCAACCATCACATGTATGCCGAGAGGAGCGCAGGTTTCAACGATGGAAAGGTGGTCGAAAATAGTTCCAAAAGCTGTAATTGCCGTAGGTTTTTCGGCTGCGATGAGCTCTACGAGATCGCCATAGACCTTTTCCATGGGAAACCCATATTGATCTGCATATCGCTTTGCTAGTTCGCGATTGG
>JAUIIU010000087.1 GCA_030431695.1 Bacteroidia bacterium
ATTCTTAAGTTTTTCCGGAAATGGCTGGCGTAGTGTCCCTGAATTGGTAGATACAGACGATTTCAACACCCAGGCGAACTTTCCGAAGAAACCATTGGCGGCAAAGTGATGAAGCTGTACTACATCATTACTGATAGGAGTCGTCTCCTCATCAATGACACGTGAAGGATCGAAAGTAATAAATGGAAATCCAATAATGGTCTGCTCGTATGCCCATCCAGTTCGATACAAACGATTGCTGAAGTAACGATCGAACCCACTGCCTGTGCCACTTCCACTCTGATCCTTTGTAGTAATGAACTCATAAAGGACCCTGGAAAATATTCTCTTATCATTTGGAGCGAAACTAATTCCCCATACACCGTCGGGAAAATTCGCAAGTCGTGTTCCCGAACCATCCTCGAATGGGTGTTCATGGTAGATCGTCCAGGATCCGATCTCCTGATTTAGTTCGTATTCGATTAAATAAGAACCGAGATGATTCCCCAAAGCATTCCCCGGAAGTTCTTCATTACTCCTGCTCGCCCTGAAAACATCGAAAAATGCTTCCAGGTCTTTCGGCTGTTCTCCTTGTGAAGGAGAAGTTCCTCCCCATTGAGCCACATGCTGAATTTTAAATTTTATAGCGTTCGTGGTGTTTATATCCCATTTAACTGAAAAATCCTTTGCATGCACCCAGGTGTCATCTACATATCGCATATCATTTAAAACGTAGTGAGCAATGCTCCAGTCGATGAAAAGTCCGTTAGTAATACGAACCCATCCCGGAGCCTGCAATTTTACACCGGGAAGTGGTCGTGCATTTTGAGACCAGACGAAATTTTGGTTAGAAGCCGAGAGTCCGTCCAACACAATTTCATCCCTACGTGCTCCGATTGACAGGTCGAACCATCGGTTTGTGTAGCCCAGGTATAGGTCAATTCGTTGGAATTCATCTGAAAATCCGTTTCTGTAGGTTCCACTTGCGCCTGCCTCTAACGTATGATCTTCGCTGATCTGGTATGAAGCTGTCACCGATGCATTAAGCGAATAATCAGACATAGAGCCAACTTGGTTAAACGTACTCGTATAGAACCAGAAAGGAAGAACATCCTCGGAGGAAAAATATGCGGAGGCATTCACCTCACCGGAAGTCTGAATTCCACTTTCCTGTGCCCAGAGAATCGAGGTAAACAGGAAAACTAGTAATATTGAGCGCCTAAACATCACTTGAATAGCCTCTTAAAGAACGATTTCTTCTCCTGGCCGTAAACGTAACCGTATTTGTTACCGTATCCAAAATTGTTCTCACTTACGCCATTCAGGACGACTCCAACATTTTTAAGTTTATCTTCTCGCGCAGCTTCGGAAATAAATCCTACTAATTTCTTTTCTGTGTAATCTGCCCGAACCACGTAAAGCGTCATATTCGCGAGCGAACTGATCAGTAGCGTATCCGTCACTACCAAAGAAGGGGCTGTATCCACAATGACATAATCATATCTTGATCTCAATTCAGCAAAGAAATCAACAGTACGATCCATTAATAGCAATTCGGCCGGATTCGGAGGAATAGCGCCAGACAAAATAATGTGGAGGTTATCGACGTTGTCGCTCTTTGCTATTATGGAGTCCATAGTAACACTATCATCCACTATGTATTCGGTAAGGCCCTTTTTTGACTTGTCCCCTGCGGCCAGGTATCTGTGTAACTGGGGATTTCGTATATCCGCACCTACCAGGATCACCTTTTTGCCGGTTAACGCCATTGTTGTTGCCAGATTGTATGCCACAAAAGTCTTCCCTTCATTTGTGATGGAGGACGTGACAAACAGGGTAAAACCTTTGTCTGACTTCAAATTAGCCGATCTTTTAAAGAATTGCATGTTAGTTCGGAGGATCCGGAATGATTCGGCCATGATGCTACGGTCATTCGGACCAATAAAATCATTGGCATTCTTTGAAACTCGAGGAATCTCACCAAGAATAGTGATCTTCTGAAGCAGACGCTCAAGCTCTTCCCTGTTCGCGATCTTATTGTTGAATATGCCTGCCAGATAGATGCCAATAAACGGAATCAAAAGTCCGAAAACAAAGGCAATGACATATATAAAAAGTCTTTTGGGAGCAACCGGTTGATTACTGCTATAGGCATTGTCAACAACCTTAGCCTTTGTCGCGATTGCCGCAAGGGAAATAAGTGCTTCCTCTCTCTGTTGCAGTAAAAACAGGAAAAGCTGCTCTTTGATGGATTGTTGCCGTTCAATATCACGATAGACCCGTTCTTTTGAAGGTACCTGTTCTATTTTTCGATTCAGACTGGATTCGCCATAGTTCAGATCCCGAAGGGAGATCTGGAAACCATTTCTTGTATTTTTCAGTGTCTGAAGGATAGAAGACCTCAGCTGCTCTATCTGATTATTCAGATTGATAATAACCGGGTTTTTCGTTGTTGAAGATTTCAGCAGGCGATTCCTTTGTAGCAAAAGCTGGTTGTGATCGCTAACTGCCGTTACGACATCCTGACCTTCCAAACCTATATTGGCCGGCAGTAATTCGTTCTGATCCTCGTTCTCGATATAGTCGATCATAGTATTGGTAAGTTCCAATTGAGTAGCGATATCGAGCTGTCTTTTGTCGAACTCACTGGCACTTTCCAATATGATCGAGGCTTCGGTTTGTATATCCGTGAGTCGGTTTGTGCTTTTAAACAACTCCTTATCAAGTTCTACCGAATCAAGTTCCTCACTTATGATATCCAACCTCGAATCTATAAAACTAAGGGTCTTTCGAGTGATCTGATTTCTGTCTTCAACTGCATCATCGTTGTATTCGTCTATCAGAACATCAATGAAGTCCTTAGCCTTATCAGGCGTAGGTGTTTCATAGGAGAGATCAATCACATGACTGTTTAGTAAGGTGTTTTCCAGTTTAAGTTTACTCTGGTAATGCAAAGCGATCGACTCTACGTCGAAATGATACACGGAAATTGTAGTTCCTGTATACTTTTCAAATATGTCCCTGTCGGCTAGATTTGGCAAAACGATTATATCGGCAAACTGCAATGGAACCCGTTCACCAAATTTATAGGTTCCGGTTTCAGAGCTGTTGTCTACTTTCAGGGTGTAGGTAGAATCATCTGCGATCTCAATAAATATGATCGGAAACGGCCTTCTCTCTGTTCTAGATTCAGAATCCAGATACTGAACTGTTAATGGCAGGTTTCCGTATAACTCTGATGTTTTAACGTTTCCAACAGCCCGGTAGATGGTATTCAGGTTAAGGTTTTCAACAACCCTTTTTATGAGTCGTTTTGAAGTAAAGATCGCGATCTCGTCCTCTATCTTACTATTTCCATAGCGAGACATGAAATTGCCCAACTCAGGAATCGCCGACAGCTCAAGGAAACCGCTACTGTTACTTTCATCCTTGATAATAACGCTTGCCTTAACCTGATATATCGGTGTTGAGTAGCGAAGATATAGAAATGCGCATATGAAGGTGATGAGCAATCCAAAGACAAACCAATACCAGTATTTAGTATACTGCTTTAAAGCATCCTGAATAGGCTGATCGGATGTAGTATTCTGTAGGTTTTCCTTCATATTATCTCGTAATTAGGATTACTGCGCTCAATACTACCGTTACCAGTGACAGTAAGGCCGGGATGTCCGGTATGAAACCGGATTTCTTAACCCCTCTTAAAGATGGCTCCGCGTAGATCACGTCATTCTGTTTCAGAAAGAAGAACTTGCTGCCAAAGAATTCGGTACTGGTAATATCAAGCTTACTTACAATGCGTTTACCATCCTCTTCCCGTATGATCATGATATTGTTTCGGTCCGCATCTTCTGTCAGATCACCAGCAAGGCCGAGTGCTTCCGGCAAGGTCACTCTCTCATTCCGAATAGTGTACACTCCCGGGGCGTTACCCTCTCCAAGCACAGTTACCTTAAAGTTTAGGATTCGCACGTCCACAACCACATCGGTAACGTAGTCTGTGAGTTTACTCTTCAGCAACTGCTCTATCCCGGACCTGGTCTTCCCGGCGACATTGACAGGTCCCAGTACCGGGAAGTTAATAGTGCCTTCAGGACTCACAAGGTATCCCTGTAAGGACAGGCTTTGTTCATTGACAGCATTCTGGGCAACTTTTTCTTTGTTGAAAGGCGCCACTAGAGTTGCATCAAAAGACGAGATTGAAATGTGAAGGATATCATTAGGCTCGATCAATGGCTCAAAGGCCTTTTGTATTTCCGATTGATTCAGTGCTTCCGAATCCTGGAAATAAATGATCTCTTTCTTGGTAGCACAGGAAAATAAACTCCCCGCGACTAATAGTAAAAGTAACCTTCTCATGTATTGGTATTGGTTGTATTGCATGTTGTTGTTTACCTCATCCCCCAAGGAATCACATCAATTCGCGGCCCGGTGCTTCACCTTCATTTCGACTAATCCTTCATCCTCCGACCTATCAAGTGCTTCAAAACTGGAATTCTCGCTGATAAATTCCGGTACCAGTTCCTTTAATAATTTCACCACCTCTTCGTCTTTTCCCCTGGTCGCCAGTTTAATAATCTCTTTCACTCTTTTCTTTAAGTCTTCGAACTTTTCGGTTGGAGTCTTGGAGATCATGATCTTCGGATGGTGTGTTGGCAAGGAAGTAGATGAGTCATTCAATAATTCTTCATATAACTTCTCTCCAGGCCTTAATCCGGTGATCTCAATATCAATATCCTCATAGGGTTCAAGCCCCGACAGGCGGATCATTTTTTCGGCTAGGTCGAGTATCTTAACAGGTTTCCCCATATCAAAAACGTAAATTTCGCCACCATTTCCCATGGTTCCAGCCTGAAGTACCAACAGGCAGGCTTCGGGTATGGTCATGAAATAGCGAATGATATCCTTGTGGGTTACGGTCACAGGCCCTCCTTGTTCAATTTGTTTCCTGAAGTGTGGAATCACAGAGCCGTTGGAACCCAGTACATTTCCGAAACGTGTAGTGATAAACTTTGTTTTTACCCCGCTCTCATGCTGAAGTGACTGCACATACATTTCAGCAACACGCTTTGAGGCACCCATAACATTGGTTGGATTAACAGCCTTATCGGTAGAAACCATCACGAACTTTTTGATCTCATAACTGGCCGAAAGTATCGCCAGGTTCACTGTTCCCAGTATATTCACGTAAATAGCCTCATGCGGATTTCGTTCTATCAGGGGCACATGTTTATAAGCCGCCGCATGATAGATCATCTCAAAATTGTATTTGTTGAATAGCAGCCCCATGCGATACATATTACTGATATCGGCCAACTCGGTGATGAAATTTAGCTTAGGGAAGTTCTCCCTGAGGTATAATTCCAATTCGTGCAATGCAGATTCTGCCTGGTCCAGGATCACTACCTGCTTCGGTTTGAATTCGGCCACCTGCTTTACGATCTCACTCCCTATGGAACCTGCTCCGCCAGTAACAAGGATCACACGATCCTCCAGGTCGTTCCTGATTAGCTGATCGTCGATGCGTATCGGACTTCGTTCCAGCAGGTCCTCGATATCCAGGGGTTTGATCTGCTGCTGAATATCTTCTTTCTTGTTCCATGTCTCAAGATCCGGAACATTAAAAATCTGTATGCTGTTGTTTATGCAGTCATTGATGATCTGTCCCTTCCGTTTACCACTCATACCTTCACTAATGAGTAGAATCCCGTCCAGGTCCATATTTGTAATGGTCTCGCTGAAACTTTCCCTGATAGGGATAACGGGTTTTCCCAGAATTTTTAAACGCTTCGATTCTATCGATTCGGTTATGAAGCCAACCAGGATGAATGGCAGGTCCGATTCCGTAGTTAGTGCTTTACCAAGGGAAATGGTCCTGTCGTCCAAACCCACGATCGCCACACGTTTTTTCATTTCTCCTACCGCAGAATTCCTAAGAAACTGGTAACTTTCCTTTATTGCAATTCGGAACAAAAGCATTACCGTAAACGATACCGGCATATACATTAAAATGGCGGTTGTGAGGAAGACTCGTTCATCTCTTATTATTCCAAAAATATAATTGAATGCCAGCAACGCAGCTCCCGTACAGACTACCGATAATGCCAATTTGAGTATATCGGTGAAGGTGGAATGACGGATGATACCCGAATAGGTTCTGAACAGTACAAAAAACAAAATATGTACCAACAAAACTATTCCAGCCTCGGCAGGTAAGGATATGTAACCTTTAAAATTGATCGGAGTACCGAGAATGATCAGGTAGACCAATACCATAGAAAGGATCGCCAGGAAAATATCAATTAGCAATACGATCCATCGCGGAAGATATCGTTGGTCAAGTATTTTTAGCCTATTATCGCCATGATATAGGCTTCGTAAAAGACGATTGGGGGTCAGCACTTCACAGATTTTGAACAAATATAACTAATATCTACAGGAATTGAGTTACCACAGACATAATCCTTTCTTTTTCAGCATCTTCAAGGTTCGAACCCGAAGGAAGGCAAAGTCCGTTATCAAACAATTCCTCTGCTATTTTACGCCCGTAATACGGTGCGTCTTGAAATACAGGTTGTTTATGCATTGGCTTCCACAACGGGCGGGATTCTATATTTTCTGCTTCCAATGCCAGGCGTAATTCTTCTGAACTAAAACCAGCTTTCTTCGAATTTATAAGGATACAGCTAAGCCAGTGATTGGAATGAAACTCAGCCGATGCTTCTGAAAACACATCCACACCTTCTTTATTCTGAAACAATTCAGTATAAAAATCATGCATACCTCGTCTTAAACGGACGCGTTCATCGAGCACTTCCATCTGACCTCTTCCAATACCTGCACAGATATTACTAAGTCTGTAATTATACCCTATTTCCGAATGCTGATAATGAGGTGCGGCATCCCTGGCCTGGGTGGATAGGAATATTGCTTTTTCCTTATGCGAAGTACTCTTACATACCAGAGCACCCCCACCGGAGGTGGTAATGATCTTATTCCCATTGAACGATAGTATGGCGAAATCACCGAAAGTGCCACAGCTTTGGCCTTTGTAGGTACTTCCAAGTGCTTCTGCGGCATCTTCTATCAATGGGATCTCGTATTTATTGGAGATCTCCCGGATCTCATCAACCTTAAACGGCATACCATACAGGTGAACCGCTATGATCGCTTTTGGCTTGATTCCCTTGTTTATGATACTGTAACAAGTATTGCTAATCCATATTATAGTTTATTCAACGATAGTGCTGCTTGCTTTCTAACGTGGAACGATCAATTAGAGAACAAAAGATTTTCAACTATCAACGACCTAGACTTTAGTTCTTCTCCTATCCCATATTTTATGAAACACGATGTAGTGATGTATACAAGCAGATACTGGGGAGGAGAATATGACGGGTCAAACAAATATGATGTTGGATATACTCAAGGGGAAGGATATTTTTCAAGCCAAATTAGTCCAGGAGCTTCAAATAGGTTGGGTTTTGAGTTTGAAACTTCAAGCGCTTTTTCTTCATTAAATGCCCCTAAGGCAAAGTTTAATTTTGTTGCTGGAGGAGCAAATAATCCAAGCGGTACTGACTTTGACCATCATCTAAAAGTTGTTTTTCAAGGTAGTGGCTCTGAGACGGTTATTCATGAGGATAAATTCGATGATTTTGAAATGTCAAAAGGATCATTCGAGGTCGATGGAAATGAATTAGGGGAGATAACAACCGTTTTTGTTGAAGGGGGAGATGAAGCAAATGAAAACAGTTGGTTAATTGCATCTTACGTGGATGTTGAATACGCACATTCTTTTGATTTGAATGGAGTTAATCAAATTTTAATGAAGATTCCAGCAAACAGCTCCAAATCATTTTTAAATATATCTAACTTCTCTAGTTCAACTGTTTCATATTTGTATGACCTTACTGATGGTAATAGGATTGCAGTAAGTCAATCTAATAATCAAATTAGCGTTAATATTCCTGCAGGTGGAGAGAAATCATGTTTACTCGCTGTAGATAATAAAACACAAAATATTGCAGAGCTAAAGCCTGTATCTCAAAATGCAAGATTTAGGGATTTATTAGCAATAGATTTAGATACAATTTATGCAGTTATATCGCACAAAAGATTGTGGAAAGAGGCTGTTGAGTATACATCATATCGCTCTACTATT
>JAUIIU010000015.1 GCA_030431695.1 Bacteroidia bacterium
CACCTACAATGGCAACCCGATGCCTTCGAGTGATTACTGGTTTGTAGTGGAATACACCGAAGAAGATGTGAGAAAGGAGTTCCGAGGACACTTTACCCTAAAACGATAGCTATTACTATGAAGATAAAAAAGACCTACTTAATTCTATTCCTGCTAATGGGCTCAATGCTACAAGCACAGGATGGTATTCCGGTATATTCCGATTATTTTGCCGATAACCTGTACCTGTTGCATCCATCCATGGCGGGAGCTGCAGCGCACAATCAGTTGAGGCTGACAGCCAGACAACAGTGGTTCGACCAGGATGAGGCACCTAACCTTCAGACATTGAGTTTCAATGCACGCCTAGGAGACCGTTCCGGGGTAGGTGCAATTGTTTTCAACGATAAAAATGGCTATCATTCCCAAACAGGAGGGTATTTAACTTACGCTCACCATATCATGTTCTCCAGAACCGAAGTGGATCTGAACCAACTTTCTTTCGGACTTAGTGCCGGGTTGGTGCAATCAAGACTGGATGAAACCGAATTCGACCCCAATGATTTCGACCCCATCATTGCAGGGATCATTCAAAGTAGCTCTTATTTTAACCTCGATGCCGGGGTATCCTATAACTTCGTGAACTTTTCAGGACATTTCACTGTAAAGAATATCATATTTCAGAATAGAAACCTCTTTTCAGAAAAATTCGAACCCAATAATCAACGTCAGTACCTGATCTCAGCTGCTTATGCGATAAGTGGCGGGGCATATTCGTCCTGGGCATACGAACCATCGGTTTTGTTTCAATGGCGAGAACGTACAGGAGAGCAGGCCCTGGATGCAAACTTCAAGGTTTACCGAACCATGGATTTCGGTACCCTGTGGGGTGGGCTTTCTTATCGTAGGAGTTTTGACGGTTCTGAATTCCTGGACGGAACTGAGGTTAGCACGCAAAAGCTTCAATACTGGACGCCGGTAGTTGGTGTTAATTACAAGAACTGGTTGTTCGCCTATACCTATTCTCATCAATCCGGAAATGTACGTTTTCAAAGTGGTGGGTTTCACCAGATCACCCTTGGATATGACTTCCTTGGGAACAGGCCACAACCTTACTCCTGTGATTGTCCGGCAATTAATTAAAACAAAAAAGCCCTGCAAACGCAGGGCTTTTTCTTTGAAGCGGTTTTCCTATTCATCCCATTTGTAATCCTTCTTTTCCGCTTGTTTTCTGAGCGCCTGGACCATTGCACTTTCCAGAGCATTATCTCCTTCTTTCTTTTGATTTGCAACATAGTTTCGGCGTTTCTCGTTCAGATTTGCAATTTCATCCTGGATCGCCTTACGTTCTGCCCTTTGTTGTGCTACATACGCTTTGATCTCGGCATTGGATTTGCCTTTCAGGTTATCAGGTAGCTCATCCTTTTTCAATTTATCATAGCTAAATCCTTCTTCCGCTTCTGCGTCCACTAGATCCCAGGTGCTGTTCTTGTACAGGTGAGAACTCTTTGAAACTGTCCTGCTCACTGCGTTGGCGCCACCGTATTCGGCCGCATTGGCGTCCTGTTCTTCCTGCATGGCTATTTTCATGCGTCCTTTTCGTCCGTATGGGATGTAGGTGTTGTTCAGTTTAACATTCAGCTGAAGGATCAGGTCATCATAGGGAGAGGCGATATGTACTGTATGCTGGTTGTGGTTGATGGCCATATAATCTCCATATGCCAGTTGTGCGCCGTCCTTCCATTTGGACGATATCCCGTGGTTGTAATCGCCACAGAAGATGGTGTTCACAACAATGTCCTTTTCCTTGGCCTCGGCTGCGGCATCCTTATAGTTGATCTTACCTTGGGTGAATGGTTCGTTACCTGCTATAAAGATCATTTTTAGGTCATCGGCGTCATTGCCCCAGTCCAGTTGTTTGATGGATTTGTAAATAACCGTGCCGCAGTACTCGCTTCCACCATTCGTGGTAAGGGAGAACAATTCCTTGGAAACGTCGTCCAGATCTTCGGTGAAGCCCAGGATCTTTCTCACATATCCGTCCCTGGAATTCAATCCGTCGTTCCCGTATTCGTAAAGTGCGATCTGCAAATTTGGGCGCTGGTTTCGGCATTTGGCGTAGGAAAGTTCATTTACGATCTCCCAAAGCTGTGCCTTGGCCTGGTCTATGAGTCCGTCCATACTATTACTGGTGTCCAGTAAAAGGGCGACTTTAATATAGTGCTTGCTTACAACAGGGGTCGATGCCGGTGTGTTATCGGCGAGCGTCAAATCCCTGCGGGTATCTGCCTTACATGAAAATGCAAAGGCTATCACAAATAGTACGGCTAAAATTCTTGGTGTTTTCATCATTAAAATGTATTAGTTGTTTCAGAAAATGAACCATGAAGTGATTTGCTTCTGAGGTGGTTCGGGTTACTGTTACTTTTAATTCGCAGTAAATCTATCACCAACATTGTTCCGAAAAAATGCAGGATGAGGGAAGAGGTAGTTTCGTTTAGTATCCCGGCTCAAGCGTTTAGTCAAGCAGTCTTTTGGACCGAAAATTGATAGAAATCTGGCTATAACGCATTTTTCAAACCGCATTAAAGTGCGTAAGTTTACTTTTCAGAAATCATGAGAACAATCACCGCCATATTTTTTGCACTGCTGATCGCCATGCCGATACTGTCTTCTGCACAGGTCCAGCGCCGATCTCCAGATGATTTTGTACTTAAAGGCGTGGTTCTGGAGGAGGACACGAATAAACCGATCCCGAGGGTCAATATCGAGATTCCCGGAGGAGGCTATACCACGACTAACGGGGCGGGAGAGTTTTCCATTTCGGCTAAGATCGGTGATGAACTTATAGTGAGAAGCGACGATTTTGAAACGGTCTACTACACCATAAAGGACAAACAGGATATTACAATTCGGGTCAAGGATGAGATCAGCCTTGAGGAGAGCATGCCAATCACCACCAATAGCCGGAACGAAGCAGAGAATGCCTTCAACACTTTCATCGATTCGGCGAAGTTCTTCCTGAAAAAGGACGCAAAGAAAAGCATCGAATATGTCACGCGAAGCCTGGAAGCAATACCCGGGAAGGCATCTTCGAGAAGACATAACAGCATCGCCTTCGAAACCCTCGGTGACATTAATTTACACTGGAACCAGCCCGACCTGGCTGTGGACAATTACAAGAGCAGTATCTCCTCCCAATCCAGGACGGATGTACGTATCAAACTTGGCAGGGCCTATATGGCCAGCAATAACTACCAGGAAAGTATTTCTGCCTATGAAGCATTGCTGAAGGTCAACTTATCCAACTACCAGCGTGTGGAAGTGTACGAAGGCCTTGGAGATACCTATAAGGCGATCAACGACCTGGAGAAGAGTGTTGCCAGTTATGAGCAGGCCCTGGGCCTGGCTACGCGCCATAAGATCACCCCGAAGATCACCGACCTGAATTCCAAGATCGGGGAGGCCTACGCCAAAGGTGGTGCTCCGGCACAGGCAGAACAATACTTCGACAATTCACTGAACCTCGCGAAGAAGGAGAACAAGAAGCGAGCAGTGGTGGAACAGAACAAAGTAGCCGATTTCTACAACCAGAACCAGGATTTCGATAAGGAGATCCAGCTTCGAACAGGTATACTTGAAGGTGTTTCCAGCCTGGACGAAAAAAGCCTGGAAGAGGGAGAAGCAGAAGAGATCAGCCCGCAGCGACAGAATTACAAGATAGCCAACGCCTATGTTGCACAGGATAAATACGAGGATGCTATCCCCTTCCTGAAGAAAAGTATTGAGGAAGCAGACGAAAAGGAAGACCTGGTGGTCCAAAAAGATGCAACCCGAAAGCTATCGGAAGTGTACAAGGGTATAGGAGATTTCGGAAAGGCCGCTGAAAGCTACGAGGAGTACGTGAAGGTGGTGGATGAGTTGTATATAAAAAAGGAACAGGAATTGTCACAGGCGGCAAGGTTCAGCAGGGAGATCGCTCTAAAGCAGAACCGGATCACCAGCCTGGAGAACGAGCGTGTGCTCAACGAGAGCCGCTATAAACTCGCATTTGAGAACCAGGAGCTAATTCAGAAGAACAACCGCACACAGAAATGGATCATCGGATCGCTCATTCTGATCGCCGTACTCCTCCTCCTTACAGCCTATTACCAGTACAAGAATGTCCGTCAGCAAAAATACGCCAACAACCTGCTTGCACTGAAATCATTGCGCACCCAGATGAACCCCCATTTTATCTTCAATGCACTGAATTCGGTGAACAGTTTTATCGCAAGTAATGATGAACGGACCGCAAATAAGTACTTGAGTGATTTTTCCCAGTTGATGCGAGCTGTACTGGAGAATAGTGAAGAAGATTTCATCCCTTTGGCCAGTGAGATCGAATTATTGAAGATGTATACCGAACTGGAACATTTCAGGTTTCGGGATAAATTCGACTACGAATTTGAAGTGGACGAAGCCATTAACATGAAAGAGTTCGTGATCCCTCCCATGCTGCTTCAGCCTTATGTGGAGAATGCTGTATGGCACGGACTGCGATATAAGGATAACAAAGGAAAACTACTTATCCGGTTTCTTTCTGTTTCGAAGGATTCGGTCAAAATAATAATAGAAGACGATGGAATAGGCCGAAAACGCTCCGGTGAGCTGAAAACGGACCATCAGAAGCGCCAGAAGTCGAAAGGAATGGGCAATATCCAGAAGCGTATTTCCATCCTGAATGAAATGTACAAAGACAAAGTGGATGTTTGGGTAGAGAATGTGTTTGAAAATGAAGAGGGTACCCGTGTAGTTCTGAACCTAAAAAAGGATTGATGGAATTAAAAGCGATCATAGTAGAGGACGAGGAGACCAGTAGGGAGATACTGCGGAATTATCTTGTCAAATATTGCCCCGATGTCAAATTGATGGGTGAGGCGTCGAATGTGGATGAGGCCCTGGTGCTGATCAGGAATCATTCCCTGGACCTTGTCTTTTTGGATGTGGAAATGCCATTTGGCAATGCTTTCGACCTGCTGGATAAGGTTGGTGATCGCCAGTTTGAGACAGTTTTTGTCACAGCCTACAACCACTATGCGATCGATGCCCTCAACGCACATGCTTCCTATTATATTCTGAAACCAATTTCCATCGATAAACTAATCGAAGCTGTAGATTATGTCTCCGAGATCAAGCTAAAGGAAAACAGCCTGCAGCATGCTGTATTGCAACCGAAACACCGTCAGGTGGAAGGTAAGATCACCATTCCACAGCAAAATGGGTTCGAGGTATTGGAGATTTCGGATATCCTCTATTGCCAGGCAGACGATAATTACACCCAGATCTTCCTGAAGGAGGGTAAAAAGCTGGTGAGTAAGACACTAAAATATTTTGAAGACACGCTTCGCGAAAGCGGATTCGCCAGGGTCCACAAATCATACCTTGTGAATGTCAATGCTGTGGTTGAATATCGAAAGGGAAAGGGTGGTAGTGTGGTTCTATCCAGCGGGAAACAGATCATGGTGAGCCCGGCCAGGAAGAAAGAGTTCCTGGAATACTTCAGTTAGAAATCCAAATATTCGATGCTGGCTTCTTGGTATTCATTTAGCAGCAACTTAAGGGTGGAAACATCTGAATTACTGTAGAACTTCAATTCAGGTGCAGTAGTTTCGGATCTCAATATACCGTTCTTTTCAAGGAGAAACTTCGTCTGTCTTGCTACTGCCGCTCCCGAATCGATGATTTTAACGTGTTCCGGAAGGATTTCCCTTAGTTTTGGTATCAGGTAAGGATAATGACTGCATCCAAGCACCAAATGGTCTACTTGAGCCTCTATCATCGGTTTCATATATTCTGAAAGCAGGACATTCATTTCCGGGCTGTCAAGTTCCCCGTTTTCGATAAGCGGAACCAGGCCTTCTCCAACTACTTCCACAACTTCGATATCCTTTGCGAATGTTTCGCTGGTTTGGGTAAATAAGGCTGAACTAAGTGTTCCACGGGTGGCGAGTATACCAATTTTACCACTTTGGGTTTGGAGGGCTGCGGGTTTAATGGCCGGTTCTATCCCGATGAAGGGAATGTCGTAACTGGCCCTGAGTGTTGAAATGGCATTTGTCGTGGCCGTATTACATGCTACTACGATGATCTTGGCCCCCAGATCGATGAGTTTTTCAGTATTCTTTATGCTGAGCTGCACGATCTTATCGTGCGATTTGTTGCCATAAGGAGCGTACTTGCTGTCGGCCAGGTATATCGAGTGTTCATAAGGTAATAGCCGGTGAATCTCTTTCCAGATGGAAGTTCCTCCAACGCCGGAATCAAAAACACCTATAGGACAGTTCGATTTCATTACCACTAAAATAAAAACTGCCCGCAAATGAGCGGGCAGTTAAGTTATTTTATTTCGGAAATTATATTCCCAGCTCTTTCTTCACGTCGGCAAGGAGATCGAATCCTTCGGCCAGGATGAGTCCTGTTCCGTCGGCCGAGTCCATCACGTACTGGTAACCTTTAGCCCTTGCCACCTTTTGAATAGCGGTTCTGGCTTTATCGAATATAGGTTGGAAGATATCCCTTTCCTTTTGCTGAAGATCCTTTAGTGCCTGCTGCTGGTAGGCTGCAATATTGTTTTGCATGGTTTGAACCTCTTCTACGCGTTTTCTATTTTCCTCTTCGGTCTTCGATTCGGCTTCTGCAGAGTACTGCTTACTCTTCGCGTCCAGTTCTTTCGCCATGGCACGCAATTCGGTGTCATAGGTCTTCTGTAGTTTTTCCAACTGACTTTGAGCCTGCTTCATCGCCGGCATAGCCTGCACGAGATCAGCAGTATTGATGTGGGCAATCTTCGATTGCGCGTATGTGAAAGAAGTAGCTCCCAAAAACAGCACAACCGCTACGAATAATAGATTCAACTTTTTCATTGTAATTATAGATTATTTGTGTTTAAATAATGTGTCAATACTTATTAAAGACCTCCGCCGTTGCCATTTCCATTACCTCCTGAGGCTGGTGGGGGAGCTTCTCCTCCGCCAGATCTTGACTGGATAATAGAATCGCGACGTCTTTGTCTTTCTTCCAGCAATTGCTGACGTCTTCTCTCGAATTCTAGCTTTTTGGCTTCACGAATCGAATCGCGAACGCGTCTTCGCTCTTCCATGATCTGCTCTCTTTCATTCTTTCGGTCTTCAGCAGCCTGTTCCCGTTCGGAAACTTCATTCTCTTCCTCAAGTGAAAGTTCTTCACGCTGCTCGATCTCACGCTTTTCCTTCTTGCTGGTTGCTTCTTTTCTTTTGTTTGAACGATTGATACTGCGAACCACCTGGTCACTGATATCGTTTCTCTCGGCGGCGAAAAGCATGACAACGTCTGCAGACTTATCAAAAATGAAGTCGTACTTCTTGTTTACCGCGATCTCCTGGACAATATTAAAGACCTGGTCCTGGATCGGCTGAACCAATTGTCGGCGCTGTATCATCAGGTCACCGTTTGGTCCGAAACGGTCCTGCTGGTATTTCAGCATTTCTGCCTCGAGTATCTGGATCTCTTCTTCACGTTCTTCGATCAGTTCTTTGGTAAGCAGCACACGCTCGTTTGCGAGGTTCAGCTTCATTTGATCGATCGCTTTTTGTTTCTTCTCAATATCCTGCTTCCATCGCTGAACTTTCCCTTCAAGCTGGGTTTCAGACTCCTTGTATTCCGGAACACTCTCCAGAATGTATTCCATATCGATGTAGCCTATCCGCACTCCTCTCTGAGCATTAGCCGCAAAGGAAAAGCCCAGCGCCACACAAAGGAGAAGAAGTAGATTTTTTACTTTCATAATTGCCGGTTGTTTTTAAGAAAATATCGTGCCAAAGTTAAAATTGTTGTCCAATTATAAAGTGTGTTTCCCACCCATTTTTCTCGGTTCCGTTCAAAATTGGGTCGAATCCGTAACCGAAATCTATCCCCAATAACCCGAACGCGGGCATAAATATACGTATTCCTGCGCCAGCAGACCTATTTAAACTGAACGGATTGTAATTTCTGAACCCGTCGTAGGCTCCACCGCCTTCTACGAAAGTAAGCACATAAATGGAAGCTAACTGCTTCAGCGTAATCGGATAACGTAATTCTAACGAAAATTTATTGTAAATGGTATTTCCGTCGTTATTAGAAAGTGATTGATTTGGATATCCTCTCAACTGAATCACTTCACGTCCGTCCAGTGAGAAAGCTCCAAGTCCGTCTCCTCCTACGAAGAATCGCTCAAATGGCGGCACACCCCGATCCTGGTTGTAGGCACCCAGGAATCCGAACTCGGCATTACTTCTAAGTACCAGGTCTTTGTAGATACTCGTATACCAGGTACCCTGGAATTTCACCTTGTAGTATTCGAGCCATTTAAATCGTTCCTGGTCGATCTCGGCAATTCGCTCGTTTCCATCCACCGTAGAAGCATCCAGCGATGCACGTTCTGTGGCCAGGGCCTTGTAGTCGGTGCTTCCTAATGCAGAGTAAGGTGGAGTTAGCTTTGCACTTACACTGAACTCTGATCCGCTTCTTGGATAGATCGGGTTGGCAGAGGTACTGTTCCTGCTCAATCCGATGGTGTAGGCCAGGTTATTTGCGAACCCATCCCCAAAGGTGAACAGACCCGTATTATAATTTTTCAGGTTAAAGTGCTGGAAACTGATCGCTTGGGAGAACTGGAAGTAATCATCCGGCCATTTCAGACGTTTTGCGATCCCTACAGAACCTCCGGTGATAAGGAATCTCCTTGTGCGGTCCACATCCCGGTTGATGAAGTCATACAGGTACTGAACCGTATGTGAGAAGGATGTGCTGAACTGAATTGGCTTCTTTCCACCCAGCCAGGGTTCAACGATCGATACACTGTAAGTTTGATAAAAACTACTTGCCTGAGCTCGCAGGGACAGGCGTTGACCGTCACCCATCGGAAGCGGTTTGTAAGCCTCCTTGTTAAATATATTTCTTAGAGAGAAGTTGTTGAATGAGAGCCCGAGGGTTCCCACAAATCCACCACCGCCGTAACCACCTTGAAGTTCGATCTGGCTGGCACCTTTTTCGATCACCGAGTACTCAAGATCGACAAGTCCGTTAGTCTCATCTACCTTCTTAAAATTCGGGGTGAGCTGTTCAGCATCGAAATAACCTAATTGACCCAATTCTCGCAGTGTGCGGATCACGTTTCGCTTGCTGTACTTTTGACCAGGACGCGTTCTGAGTTCACGATAAATCACATGATCGTTGGTTTTGCTATTTCCAACAACGGTAACATGGTCGAAATAGAATTCGTTCCTTTCGATAATACGTATCTCGAAATCGATGGTGTCCTGTCGAACAGCAACTTCAACAGGGTTGATCTGCACTGCCAGGTATCCGTTATTCTGGTAGAGATTGGTAAGGTCTGCGGCATCCGGATCCGAGTCATCAGCGATACGTTCGGCAAGAAGGGTTCCGTTGTAAACCTCCCCTTTTTTAATTCCGAGGATCTGTCTTAACTGGCCGTCTGTATATTTACTATTACCAATGAAGTCTATATTTCCGAAGTAATACTTCTTACCCTCCTCAACATTGATGGTGAGCTCAACGTTCTTTTCATCCTTTACCACGAGGGTGTCACTAAGGATACGTGCATCCCGGAATCCATTGGTCTTGAATTTCTTGATGATATTGACCCGGTCCTCAACGATCCCATCTTCGGTGTATTTCGATCGCTTCCAAAAGCGAACGGGATTCTTCCGCTTGGTGTTCTTCATAGCGGATCGAACTTTCTTGTCGGAAAGCTCGTTATTACCTACGATATTGATCTTACTCACCTTCACCCGTTCGCCTTTGTCGATCTTGATGATCATATTCTTGGCGATCTCCTTCCCGGTTGAATCCAGCTGCGGCCTGGTTGAAATGACCACGTCCGTATTGAAGAATCCTTCCTTCCTGAATTTATTGGTAATGTAGTTCTTTGTGGTGGTCAGCAGGTTGTTCGTGATCTTTACCCCGCGTTTCAGACCATTATCGCTTATGATATCCTTTTTCTGCCCCTTTCGTATACCCTCAATGGTAACATCGTACATCTTTGGCAGCTCGACGATGTATAATTCTAGATCAACCATATCACCGTCGATATTGGTCACGTAGAAAGCAATATCACTGAAGAGGTTCTGTTCCCATAGTTTTTTGGTAACCTCGCTTAGTTTCTCACCCGGGATATAGATCTGGTCTCCTTTCTTAAGCCCTGTGAACGCGATCACAGTTTGCTCGTTGAAGGTTTGTTCCCCACTAACCGAAATACTGTTTATGGTGTATCGCTTGTTCTTGTCGATCTCCTGTGCAGAAACGGAAAAAACAGAAAGTATTGTAACCAGAAGAATACAATACAGTGCTTTAGAAGTTTGTGATAATGGACTAATTTTGAAGTTGCTCACTCGTTTTTCCAAATCTTCTTTCTCTGTTTTGATAATTTATTATGGCTTCAAAAAGATCTTCCTTGTTGTAATCAGGCCAGAGTGTTTTGGTGAAATACAACTCGGCGTAAGCGATTTGCCACAATAAAAAATTACTAATTCGCTGCTCACCACTTGTACGTATCAATAGGTCTACATCCGGCAAATTTCGGGTGTAAAGATGGCTATTAATAAGTGATTCGTCAATAGCTGACGGCGAAATTAGGTTATTTTTAACTTTAAGGCTAATGTCTTTAATTGTTTTTGTGATTTCTTCACGTGAACCATAGCTTAAAGCGAGTGTGAGTGTCATCCTCGAGTTATTCTTAGTCTTCTCAATTACATCGGTTAGTTCGTTATAGGCTTTTTTCGGAAGGGCATTGAGATTCCCGATGGCATTTAACCTGATATCGTTCTCTTCAAGGGTGGAGATTTCCTTCTTTAGTGAGTTGATCAGTAGCTTCATCAATAATTCTACCTCCATTTTGGGTCTCTTCCAGTTCTCGGTTGAAAAAGCGTAAAGTGTAAGAAACTGTACCTGGAGTTCGGCGCAGGCTTCAACGATCTCCCGAACAGCCTTGGAACCGTTCTCGTGACCTACCGTGCGAAGCAATCCTTTTTGCTTAGCCCACCTACCGTTACCATCCATGATAACAGCAATGTGCTTCGGCATCTTATTAGGATCTATTTTACTTCGTAAGGACATGTTAAAAATTGCAATAGCAGGGCCTTCTTCCAAAGCCAAAGGTAAGGGTTACACCGGTAAACACATACCAATCGTCACTATTTGTGTTCCCAAATTTGAATTGAGGCTTATCTTCAAGGCCTTTTACAGGGTTACTTCCGTCGAGGTCATCCGTAAACGCATACCGAGCCCCGATCTCCAACCCAAGTACCATTTTTGTGCCAATAGTGGCCTTATAGCCTATAACCATGGGAATGGCAGGTGCTGAAGCCCCATCATAATCCCGGATCTCATCGCCAACCTTGTATAATGCGTCATACCAGAAATAGGTAAGTCCCGTATACAGATAAGGAGTTTTTACGGGTTTCCCGCTGTGAACGTTGAATTCTACGAAGGTATATTCCAGTCCGACAGAGATCTCTGTTATAGTATTGCTGAAGGACAATCCACGCTGTTTGCGGCGGTCTTCGGGAGAATCGGCATCATCGCCACTGATCTTCGCGATCATCACAGATCCCCGAAATGCATGGCGTGCGCTGCGGTTCCATTTGAAGATCCCTCCGAAAGCCATATTGTTGGGAGCGATATAATTGGTCTTTCCTATGTCTCCGATGTAGTTGGAGCCGCCAATTAGACCACCGATCTCGTAGGTTTGAGATGTAGCCGATAGAGAACTAAGAACTGCTATTGCGAGTAGCGCGAAATACCTCATAAATCTTAAAAGTTTGCAAATATAACAATAAACTTCGCACTGCCCCATTCTGTGCGAAATTGTCTCAGTTGATAAACAAATTTTGTTGGAAATTATTGTCTAATTGCGCTTGTCTTCACCCCAAAGTAATTTTTCACGCAAGGTTTCGATAAAACTGTCCTCTTTCATCTGTGCAAGTTTTATTCTGAACGGCGCCTTCCGAATACGAATTTCGGTCTCATCATTAAGCGTTGCAATACGTGAATCCAGCGAGATCAGGTAGGATTCCTCCCGTCCTGAGACCTTTAGCGTGATCTCCGAATCATCAGGGATCACAAATGGCCTGGCGTTGAGGTTGTGGGGGGCAATTGGAGTAAGAACAATGGTCTCCGAGCCCGGTGACATGATCGGTCCTCCACAACTCAGGGAATACCCCGTGGAACCGGTAGGTGTGGAGACTATGAGTCCGTCCGACCAGTACGAAATAAGATGTTCGCTGTCCACGAAAGTTTCCACTTTGATCATAGAAGTGGTATTCTTTCGGTTGATAGCGATCTCGTTGAGGGCGAAGTTGAGCTCGCCAATTTCTTCACAAGAGGGAGTGGTCTTTATTGATAGTAATGTACGTTCCGAAATATTGAAATTTCCGGCAACCAGTTCGGTTATACTGTGTTCAATTTTTTCTTTCTGAATGGTGGCAAGGAATCCTAGCCGCCCGGTATTCAGCCCGGCAATAGGAATACCGAGATCCCGAACAAAGGTAACAGCCTTCAACAAGGTGCCGTCCCCACCAATACTGAAGAACAGGTCGTAGCTACTATCCAGTTCAGTAAAAGATGAAAAGGTAGCTACATTGGTGTCGATACCGTCGTGGTGTTTAATGAGTTCAAGGAAATTCTTCTCTACCGCTACTTCAGCATCAGTTTTCTTCAACGCGTCCAGGAAAAGCTGGATGTGCTGTTCGGAGTGTTCGTGGTAGAATTGACCGAAAATACCAACTTTCATAATCACATGTTCAGGTACTTATTCAAATAATCGGATCGGGCCTTCAGGTCTTCCAATAATTTATCTTCGTCGTGCTTGGAGACTACATTATAACCATACCTGCGGAAGGTCTGAACAATGGCATTCATGCCTGTATGTCCTATCTTGACAGTCGCCTGTACCGTCTCCCCTTCGATCTTCGAAATGAAGGCCCCTAGTATGCGGGCATCATTGGATTCAACAATCTGGCAGATCTCACTGAAGGAATAATCCCTTATACCTTTTTCAACCACAACAATCCCGCCTGCCTCGTTGAGGAAGGGGGTGTCATTGAATAGGTTCATGATATCACTCAGCTCGTAATAGCCGAGATAGTGTCCTTCAGAATTCAATACCGGCATGATATTGCTACCGTGCAGCGCGAATGCCTCCAGTATGTCAAGCCAGTTAGTAGATTCGCGCACAAAGAATGGTTCAAGCGCATACTCGAATTCCTGTATGGATTTGCCACTTTCAAAACAATGTGCATCCGTTTCGGAAATACATCCGGCATACCCCTCATTTTTGAAAATAGGAATATGAGAATAAGTAAGCTGGTTAAATGCAATCTGAACCTCCTTAACCTTGGCTTCGATGTCGAATGGCTTCAGATCGTTGATAATATATTGACTGGTATTCACAGCGTTTGTTTTTGTGCAAATTACTTAAAATAAAGACGCGAAAGCCTGCTCAAGCTTCGTATTTTTGTACTTCCAATAGAATTACATGACAAAGTTAAGCGTAAATATTAATAAAATTGCCACCCTCAGGAACGCAAGAGGAGGAAATATGCCAAATGTGGTACAGGTAGCCAGAGATGTTCAGTCTTTCGGGGCCCAGGGAGTGACCATTCACCCTCGTCCGGACGAACGACACATACGCTACCAGGATGCGTTCGACCTGAAACCTGTGGTTCATACCGAATTCAATATTGAAGGCAACCCCATCGATACGTTCCTCGATCTCGTTTTGGAGATCAAACCAACCCAGGCGACCCTTGTTCCCGATGCAGTAGATGCCATAACGTCCAACGCCGGCTGGGATACGGTAGCACACAGGGACTACCTGAAGGAGGTGATCTCCGAACTGAAACGGAATGGCATCCGCACCTCCATTTTCGTCGACCCTGTCCCCGGGATGATCGAAGGAGCGGCCAGGACGGGTACCGACCGGATCGAACTCTATACCGAAGAATTCGCGCATCAGTACGGTTTGGGAAATGAAAAGGCCGTTCAGCCCTATGCCGAATGTGCCGCCCTCGCTCACGAACTGGGACTTGGAGTAAATGCGGGACACGATCTCTCGCTTCAGAACATTCGATTTTTCAGGGAGAATGTACCACACCTACTGGAAGTTTCGATAGGGCATGCCCTTATTTGTGAAGCTATCTACCACGGATTGGAACCGGTGATTCAACAATACCTTCAGAAATTACAATGATCCTACATTCACAAATCTTAGGGGAAGGTAAGCCCTTTATCATTTTACACGGCCTACTGGGGATGAGCGACAACTGGAAGACCCTGGGACGGAAATTTGCGGAGCTTGGCTACGAAGTACATCTGGTGGATCAGCGGAATCACGGACGAAGTTTTCATTCTGAAGAATTCAGTTATGAACTGATGGCTAACGACCTCAAACACTACTGCGAGGAGCACCGCATTGAAAACTGTGTGCTTATGGGGCATTCGATGGGAGGCAAAACCGCTATGCAATTTGCTGTAAGCAATGCAAATATGGTCGATCGCCTGATCGTAGCCGATATAGGCCCGAAGAAGTATCCAAAACACCACCAGGATATCTTTAAAGCTTTGCTTTCGGTTGATTTCACACAGGTGGAATCGAGAGATGACGTGGAGGAAATACTTTCCGAGTATATTCACAGCACCGGGGTGAAATTATTCCTCATGAAGAATCTCTACTGGAAAGAGAAGGGAGAATTGGAATTCAGGGCGAATGTGAAGGTATTGAACGAGCAGATCGAAGAAGTTGGCAAACCACTCGCCCAAGGCCTTAAATACGAGGGTCCGACTTTCTTCCTGGGAGGTGAAGAGTCCGGATATATCGAACCCATGGACGAATTGCTCATTCATCAACATTTCCCAAATGCTCGCATAGATTGGGTGAGTAATGCAGGGCACTGGCTGCATGCCGAGAATCCCTCCGAATATTTTCAAAAAGTTGTTACCTTTTTGAATGAATAGATCGTCCTGTTTCGGAATTTCATAACTTTAAGTAAAATTTACAATGTTAAAATCAATTCTCAGAATACTATTAACTGCCCTGGCAGTTGTGATCCTGGCAAAGGTGCTTCCCGGAGTATCCGTGGATGGCTATGTGTCGGCGATCATCGTTGCAGTGGTCATCGCACTTTTGCGACTTATTGTAAAACCACTACTGGTGATACTCACTTTGCCGATCACGATCATTACATTGGGTTTATTCCTGCTGATCATTAATGCTTTCATTATCATGATGGCAGATTTCTTTGTACCCGGTTTCGGGGTAGATTCGATTTGGTGGGCATTGCTGTTTAGCCTGTTGTTATCCATACTTCAGTCCATCTTTCATTCGGTACTGGACAAAGAAAAGAAATAGAATATCCTCACTAGTCAAAAGCTTGTTGGGTTGCATTAAAAGTCGTACTTTTGCAACCCAATTTTTATGGGTAAAGGAAAGATTATATGAATATTACAAAAACAGATATCGATTCGCTGAATGCGGTTGTAAAGGTGGACATTGCAAAGGAGGATTATTCCGAAAAGGTGGATTCCATCCTGAGGAATTATCGCAAGAATGCAAATATTCCCGGTTTCCGAAAGGGGCATGTGCCTATGGGTATGGTGAAAAAGCAGTATGGTAAGGCCGTGCTGGTGGATGAGGTGAACAAAATACTACAGGACAGCCTGCACAAGTTCCTTACCGAAGAGAAACTGGACGTACTGGGAAATCCATTACCGAAGAATGAAGCCGAAATCGACTGGGACGCGGGCGACCTGTCGTTTGAGTTCGATCTGGGTCTTGCACCCGAATTCGATGTCAACCTGAAAGGTAAAGCAGTCACCCATTTTAAGATCGTAGCCGATAAGGAGATGATCGACAACCAGGTTAAGGCGATCCGTAAACAATACGGAAAGCTTGTCTCCAAGGATACTGTGGAAGCCGGAGACGAGATCACCGGTACCTTTACTTCCGAAGAAAAAGAGATCGAAAAGAAAACCACTTTCGAGACAGAGGTGATCAAGGGTAAACGACAATTGAACGCACTTCTTGGGTCTAAACCCGGAGATACCATCAGTCTGATGACAAAAGGGCTGTTCAAGGATGATCACGATAACCAGCGGTTCCTGGGTGTGAGTCATGATGATGCACACGGACTCGATATTGAGGTCAGCTTTACCGTGGAAGAAGTGAACAAGCGCGAAATGGCCGATCTTAACGAAGAACTGTTCAACAAGATCTTTGGCGAAGGTGTGGTTTCTTCCGAAGAAGAATTAAGAACTAAGATCAAGGAAGATTCCGAAAAGCAATTCGAGCAGCAAAGTGACCAGAAACTACTGAACGACGTTGTGGAATCGCTTATCGACAATACGAAATTCGACCTTCCTGCTGAATTCCTGCAGAGATGGATACAACAGTCCTCGGGTGAAGAAGCAATGACCGAGGAGCAGGCTAAGGCGGAGTATGATCGCACCGAGAAGGGAATGCGTTACCAGCTTATCGAAGGCAGACTAAGGGCCGAACACAAGCTGCAGGTGACCTTTGACGAATTGAGGGACTACACCCGAGGTATGATCCGCATGCAAATGGCGCAATTCGGGAATATGAACCCAACAGACGAAGAACTGGACGGAATCGTTTCACGAATTATGCAGAATGAGGAGGAAGTAAGACGTATTTCGGAGCAGTTGAATACCAATAAAATGCTCCAGTTCTATAAGGAAAATGTAAAGCTGAAGACCAAAGAGGTGAACTACGATAATTTCGTCAAGGAAGCCTACGCGTAATTCAGCGATAAAATAGTTATATTTAGGCGTTGAATTCATTGGGTTCAACGCTTTTTTTTACATTACAGAAACGACTCAAATTATATGAACTACAGTAAAGAATTTAAAGATTTTGCTATCAAGGACCAGGGAATCAGCAGCACCTACTACGATACGATCGTGAGCAGCATGTATCCGGTGGGCCTCACCCCTAATATTATCGAAGAGCGGCAGATGAACGCCGTGGCAATGGATGTGTTCTCTCGATTGATGATGGACAGGATCATCTTCCTGGGCACCGGGATAAACGACCAGGTTGCCAATATCGTGCAAGCACAGTTGCTCTTTTTGGAAAGTACTGACGCTTCAAAAGACATCCAGATATATATTAACTCCCCGGGAGGTAGTGTTTATGCCGGATTGGGTATTTACGATACCATGCAGTTCATCAAACCGGACGTAGCCACGATCTGTACCGGGATGGCAGCTTCTATGGCTGCTGTACTGCTGTGTGCCGGCCAAAAAGGAAAGCGCAGTGGACTCACGCATTCAAGGGTGATGATCCACCAGCCAATGGGCGGTGCCCAGGGGCAAGCAAGTGATATTGAGATCACTGCGCGGGAAATTCTTACCTTGAAGGACGAATTATACCGGATTATCGCGAATCACAGCGGACAAACCTTCGAACAGGTTTACGAAGACAGTGACCGCGATTACTGGATGAAGGCGGATAAAGCCAAGGAATACGGGATGATCGACGAGATACTTTCTCGGAGCTAATTCCGTTAAATAGGAACTTATGTCGAAAGAAGAACTGGAATGCTCATTCTGTGGCCGTAAAAAGGCCGAAACCAACCTGCTGATCGCCGGTCTGGACGCTCATATCTGCGACCGATGCATCGAGCAGGCGCATGGTATCGTGATCGAGGAAGCACTGCATTCCACCAACAGTGAGATCAGCAAGGAATTAATGCTGAAAAAGCCTAAGTCCATTAAGGCGTTCCTGGATGATTATGTCATTGGCCAGGAACACACCAAAAAGGTGATGTCGGTGGCGGTCTATAATCATTATAAGCGCTTGCTGCAGCCAAAATCCGATGAGGACATAGAGATCCAGAAAAGTAATATCATCATTGTCGGGCAAACAGGAACCGGTAAGACCCTGGTGGCAAAAACCATCGCCCGTATGCTGAATGTTCCCCTGGCTATCGTTGACGCGACGGTTCTTACCGAAGCCGGGTACGTTGGAGAAGATGTGGAAAGCATATTGACGCGTTTGCTTCAGGCTGCCGATTACAATGTTGAAAAAGCCCAGAACGGGATCGTCTTTATCGACGAGATCGATAAGATCGCCCGTAAGAGCGACAATCCTTCCATCACCCGTGATGTAAGTGGTGAAGGGGTGCAGCAGGCATTGTTGAAACTGCTGGAGGGAACAACGGTCAATGTTCCGCCAAAAGGGGGAAGGAAACACCCGGACCAGAAGTTCATCGAGGTCAATACCGAAAATATACTGTTCATTGCCGGCGGGGCCTTCGATGGGATCGAGCGCCACATTTCAAAACGTCTGAATATGCAGGCCGTTGGTTTCAGTGCCAGTAAGAACGAGAACACGCTGGAACGGGACAATATGCTGAAGTATATCATTCCGAAGGATTTAAAAGACTACGGATTGATCCCCGAGATCATTGGCCGATTGCCGGTGCTCACTTTTATGAATCCTCTGGATAAAGGCACGCTACGGGCGATCCTTACAGAACCTAAGAATGCCATCATCAAACAGTACAAGAAATTGTTCGAGATGGACGATATCGACTTCGTGATCACCGAGGAAGCCCTCGATTTCATCGTGGAGCAGGCCATAGAGTACAAATTAGGTGCCCGCGGACTGCGGTCACTATGTGAAGCTGTGCTCACCGATGCCATGTACGACCTGCCTGGTAGCGATGAGAAAGAGTTACGCGTAACAATGGAATACGCCCAGGAAAAACTCAATAAATCGACGATCAAGAAACTGAAGGCAGTGTCCTAGTAGGATCAGGAAAACAAAAAAAGCCTCTGGAATTCCAGAGGCTTTTTTTTTGTGAAATTACTAAGTTATGGTTGTGCGATCACAGTTTTTTTCTTCTTCTGAAGAATCTTTTGCTGCAATAACTCCTTCTTATTCTTTAGCGTGTATCCGGCCAGTTTTTCTTCCTTCTGAATTGTGTGAACGGAGGTTCCACAGGAAAATAAAGTAGCAGAGAGGATACCCACAACTAAAATGTATATGATTCTTTTCATTTGCCCCAAAAATGAATTGATGTTCAAACTTAGAAAGTAAGAAAAGTACTACCAAAAATTTTAGTTGAACTAGCCTGATTTCTCGACCAACTGTATTTTTCGCCAGGTTTTAGAATCAATCAGCTAAGGTCTGGGTTCGCTCCAGGACATAGCAGTATTCGTTCAGGACCTCATCTTCTTCCAGATCCTCCGGGACAAGTGATAGTTGCCTGGCCAGGGCCAGGGTGCTGTCGGTTCGAATTTGTTGAAATCCCTCCAGATTTTCGTAAAAACGATGCGGAAGCGTAGTATAGATCCCTTCGGAATGAAGTTCATTTTCGAAATAGGAAGTCAGCCTGTGGAAAACTTCTGTGGACGCCGTGCGTTCTTCAAAAGAAACGGTGAGCAATACATCTTGTGGTGACATGATCTCCCGGCAAAAGTCGATGACAATGTCGATTTGTTCATGATTGAGGAAGAAGAATACGCCTTCGATCATGATAACCTTCCGGTAACCCGGGTATTTCGAAAGGATCTCCTTCAGCCTGTTCTGATCCTTCGGACTGGTAATATCGGCGTTGATATAGGATACATTCCGCAGAGGTAATTCTCCTTTTTCCCGGAATGCTGCGATTGCCTCGGTTTTATGTGCCACCACGTCTTCAAAATCGGCTTCGATGGTTACCATTTCACCCTTAAGGTTGAAAGGATACATACTGAAACCTGCCCCGAGATTCAGGCAAAGAAGTTTGTCCCCGTTGCTTAGTTGGGAATTTAGTTCCCGGTAGAAGAAACGGTTTCTCATGCAGTGGAGTATCTCGTTGTATTCGGAAACCTTTTCCGCGAAATCGTCCACCCATTTTTGCAGGCCCGGCTTCACCCATAACCTAGCGTATGGATCACAGCTCATTTCTTCGTGATTTGCACGATAGCAGGCAATGACAAAGGCGGTATCCGGAAGAGAGATCGCCATGATCAAGCGTTAAGTGAAAGTAATTCCTCCAGGTACTCCCTGGAATTGGATAGCCTGGGGACTTTGTGCTGTCCCCCAAGTTTATCGTTCTTTTTCAGCCAGTCGTAGAACAAACGCTCTCGTCCGCAATGGATCTTAGGGGCATTTAGTGTTGTGTTATTGAAGCGCTTGGCTTCGTAATCGCTGTTCACCTCTTGTAGCGAAAGATCGAGTAATTTGGAAAAGTTGGCAAAATCTTCGGGTGGCCGTTTGAATTCAATGATCCATTCATGCGCCCCTTTTTCTTTACCCTCCATGAAAATAGGAGCTACGGTATAGTCCACGATCTCGGTATCGGTAAGCTTGGTTACTTTTCGCAAGGCTGCTTCAGCATTTTCAATGATCAATTCTTCACCGAATACATTGATGTGGTGTTTGGTGCGCCCGGTCACCTTGATGCGGTATGGTTTTATAGAAGTGAATCTAACTGTGTCGCCAACCATATAACGCCACAACCCTGCATTGGTAGAGATCACGATGGCGTAGTTCTCCCCGGCTTCGACCTCACTAAGAGGTATGACTCGTTGAGAAGTTGTCCCAAATGTACTCATTGGGATGAATTCGTAGAATATGCCATAGTCGAGCATCAGCAGTAGTTCGTTGCTGTGATTCTGGTCCTGGATGGCAAAGAAACCTTCGGAGGCGTTATAGATCTCGTAATACTTGAATTGGTTTCCGGGCAATAGGTTCTTATACTGCTCTACATAAGGCTCAAAACTGACACCTCCGTGGAAGTATACCTCCAGGTTCGGCCAAACCTCGAAAAGATCCTTTGCCCCGGTGGTTTCGATAACATTGTTCAGTAATACAAGCATCCAGGAAGGCACACCGGCCAGGCTGGTCACATTCTCTTTAATGGTTTCGTCTACTATCGCCTGCATCTTGGTCTCCCAATCACTCATCAGCGAGATCTCGTTGCTGGGTGTACTGCTGAATTCTGCCCAGAAAGGCATATTATCAATAAGGATTGCGCTAAGGTCACCGAATACCGTCCCGTTTTCCCTGTAGAGTTCTTTACTGCCTCCCAGGCGAAGCCCTTTACCCACGAAAAGCTGAGATTCCGGGTTGTTGTTGAAATACATACACAGAAGGTCCTTACTGGCGGCATAGTGACAGTCTTCCAGGGATTCCTGGCTCACGGGGATGAATTTGCTTTTGGCGTTGGTGGTACCACTCGATTTAGCAAACCATTTGATAGGTTTTGGCCAGAAAATGTTTGCTTCTCCCTTTCGTGCTCTTTCTATTCGTGCCTCATTATCTTCATAGGTGGACACGGGAACCCGGTCTGCAAATTCCCGATAGGTCATTATAGAACTGAATCCGTATTCCTTGCCGATCTCCGTATTCTTAGCCTTCAGGAGTAAATTCTGAAGTAGCTCCTCCTGTACTTCCACCGGGTATTTCAGGAAGAGTTCGATCTGGTGAAACCGTTTCTTCAGGAACCACGAGGCAATTGAATTTACGATGGGTATTGGCATAATTAACCTATCTTTATAGGAATAAAAATAGCAATTTCTTTTTTATGAAATATTCGGGAGTTCTCACAAAGATGCGAACCGAAAACAGTGCGCCAATCCAGTATTACTTATTGTTCGAAAACGACTTCCTGAACATGAACCAGATCCTGGATCGACAGCTGTCGATTTCGTTCATCAAATACCAGTGCCTGAATTGTGGCCTGGACAAGAAGATCTTCCGGATGGGTTATTGCTACGATTGTTTCTACCAGGTGCCACAGGCAGCCGACTGGGTCATTCGTCCCGAACTAAGTACCGCTCATCTCGGGAAGGAGGATCGCGATCTCGAATTCGAAAAGAAGATGCAACTGCAACCTCACGTGGTGTACCTTGCCAACAGCAGTAGTGTGAAGGTAGGAGTTACAAGGAAAAGCCAGGTGCCTACCCGCTGGATCGACCAGGGGGCGCACGAAGCTATTGAGATTGTAGAAGTGCCCAATCGATACCTGGCAGGGATCACAGAAGTGGCGCTTAAGGATCATGTGAGCGACAAGACGAATTGGCGTGCCATGCTGAAGAACGATATCAAGGATGAGGACCTGGTTCACTGGCGTTCCGAACTCAAACAGTATATCCCGGAGGAAGCAATGGAGTATTTTATCGCGAACAATACCGAAACCAATCTCGAATTTCCCGTGATTCAGTATCCCCAGAAACCCAAAAGCCTGAATCTTGAAAAGACCCAGAACTATTCGGGAGTATTAAAAGGCATCAAAGGCCAGTACCTGATATTCGAGGATGATACTGTTTTCAATGTACGCAGTAACGAAGGCTATGTGGTGGACATCACCGTGATGTGATCAGTTCCTGATACTGTCCTTTTTCCTTTTCCCACCCAGCAGATCACCAAGCAAGTCTTTCACCACTTTTTCCGGGTCGGTAGTCTTTGGGTCGGATTTACCCGTATTCGTTTGCTTCGGGTCGTTCCCCGATGATTTATCACCACCGCCTATCAGGTCCTTCAGTATATCGGTACCTTTGTCTTTTAGGTCTTTTTTCTGTTTATCGATCAGTTTTTTGGTGATCGTATTCACCGCCGACTGCATATTCAGTGATACCTTGGGGTCGGTCACAGACCCGCTCACACCCATGGGAATATTGACTCGCATATTGTTGGCTTCGGATGGATCGAGTTTAGCGAGCAATTTGGTTACATCGTTTCCGAGGTAGCGAGCCGGCACATCAAGATCCAGGGTGTAGTTCATACTCTTATCAAGCCCATGGCTGCCCGAGGCTGTTACTTTAACTCCTTCCACTTCAAAATTGAAGGGCCTGACCTCTATTTTACCATTGTTGAATCTGAAAGCCGTGGAAACATCTCTCAGGCTCAGTTCATCCAGGCGAAGGAATGGCGCCTGCTCACCGATCTTAGCAAGGATGGGGGTTCGTTCGGGGGATACTTCAGCGGTGAGGATACGCGCAGCGGCATTTCCCGCAATGGTCTTGAGATCGGGGGTTAGGTTTTCATTTAGCGTACCGCTAAGCCGTATCTGGGTGTTGAGGTCGCCTTCCAGTGCTTTTGCCAGTGGGGCCAGGTATTTCAGCAGTTCGAGATTCTGGAAGGATTCTGAAATGTTTATCTTCTGAAGATCCAGGTCCATATTGAATACCGGGGTCTTTTCCCGGGTAGATACATCGCCGGACAATGTAGCGTTCCCGCCAAAGATATCCGAAGTAACATTGGACAGCTTTGCTTTCTCTTCCCTGATACTTACGGTTCCTTTGGTATTGGTGAGCGCAAGGTCGTCGTAGATTAGTTTTTTTGCTGAAAAGTCCAGCGTAGCGTCCAGGTAGTCCGGGATCCTGATACCTTCTTCCACTTCTTCAGAGGCGCCGGATGCGCCCTGCGCATTACTCAACTGAGCGTCGGAGGAGGAGAAATCGTTCAGGTCGAAAGTATTGGATTGAACGTTGAACCTTCCCTTAAGGTCTTGTTTGGACATCAGCCAGGGAACCAGGTTGCGGATATTCCCGGTAGCGGCCAGGTCTGTACGGCCGGTAGAGCCTCTGAATTCTTTCAGAAGGATATTCCCTGGTTTGAGATCCATCTTTACGGTTTCCACTTTCAGTTCGTCCTTGAAGTTCGGATCCTTATATCGGAAGTCCGTCAGACTCGCTGTCCCATTGGTCTGTATAGCCTGGTATTGTTCATTCTCGATAGATGCCATATCAAAACGAGTGGTTACGTCGGCCCTGAACACTCCAGATAGTTCCTGATCAAGTTCTAGCGGCATCACCTGCTCGATCTTGGCCAGGTCCAGAGTACCTTTCAGGGCCATATTCACAAGCGCGTTACGGGTGAGGTTCCGAATGCTCCCGTTTGCCGAAAAGATCTCGTCGTCTATTTTAAAGGTAAGGCCGCCAATATTCACATAGGTGTCTTCCACAAGGCCGGTTTCATTTTTCAACTGTGCATCGATATTGATGTTTCGTACAGCTTTGGGGAGATCGGGGTATTTAAACGAGGCATTGGAACTCTTTATGCTTATATCCATCTGAGGGATCATCTCCTCGCTTACCGTGCCTTTCAGCATACCGTTTACGGTAAAATCGCCCGTTGTACTTACTCCATCGAGGTCTTTCACATATACCTTTGGGATCACCGCCAGGAAATTTCTGAAATCGGATGATGGTGTCTCGAAGGTCAGGTCGAGTTTCGAGGACTCTTCCAGAACCTGAACGAACCCATCAAAGGTGAGAGGTAGTTCGTTGATCTTCGCCTCGTTCTCCAGGAAGGAGTATTTTTGGTTTTCCAGGTCCATTTGTATCAAAGCGTCCAGTGCAATTGTGTTGTTGGTGAGGTATTTCACATCGCCCAATCGCAGTGATACCACCGATGTCGTTTCAGTATCCAGTTTAGAAATATTCAAAGAAAAATCACCCTTTCCGCTATGATTGAACTCCGTTAATTGGAGATAGGTCTCACTGCTGTCGTCCTGGTAACTGATCTGTGAATTCTCGATATTATAACCCTTGAGATCGAAAGTAAATCCTTCGTTTGCTGTTCCTTCCCGGTTTTCTTCGGAAATGTCCTTTTCAATAGCGATATCGGTATTTGTTCTTCCCAGGGAATCCACCCTGATGTGTACCCTGGCCTCTTCCAGGGAGAGGGCATTCACTTTGATAGGGTCGTCGCCCGACTTGAATAATTGCGAGATCCCCATATCGAGAGTGAGCAACTTCCCGGCAGCCAGGGTATCCCCCTGGAAAGGAGCATTATTCACCACCGAAAAACCCCTGATCTTCACCGCTGCGTCAGGAAAACTGCTCAACAGGCTGAGGTCCATGGATTCCCATTCCACAACGGCATTCAGGTTGTCGTTGATGTTCTTCTTCAGCAGCTTTTCCAATGTTCCTTTGAACAAAAACGGAGCGAGCAGAAGTAGTAGTAAGCAAACTCCCAGGAGTATGCCGCTAATTTTCAGGATCTTTTTCATGATCAATCGTTTACAGGGTCGAGGTCGAGTTCTTCACCAAGTTTCAGGCCAAAACGCTTCCGGAAAGCAAAAACTCCCAGATAAAGGAAAGGGGTGTCGGTTGCCGCTACCATCACCTTAAATAAGAATCCGCTGAGCAATAATCCGCCAAACAGACCCCAGTCTATCTTCCCGAAGCTACATAGCAATATCAGAACCGTAAAAGTATCCACAAATTGTGACAGGAAGGTTGAAAAATTGTTACGAAGCCATAAATGTTTTCCCTTTGTGAGTCGTTTCCAGAAGTGA
This sequence comes from Bacteroidia bacterium, assembly GCA_030431695.1. GTDB lineage: Bacteria > Bacteroidota > Bacteroidia > Flavobacteriales > Flavobacteriaceae > Pukyongia. The sequence continues at coordinate 25,311 of JAUIIU010000015.1, forward strand.
TAGAGCGAGATATCGATATACTGTGCAAACAGGTAGGCCATCATGGATGCAAGTACAGCAATGGCCGTAGCCCCGAAGACGAGTTCGAAGAGGGAATCACTAACCGGACTCCAGTCGGTGGCCGGTGCGGCACTTGAAACGTATATTATCCCCATGGAAAAGAAGGACGCAAAGATCCCGGCGGTTACCACCTGGTTTGCTTTTTTTCTGCCGTATACTTCACTGATCAGGTCGGTGATGAGGAAGGTGACAGGGTAAGGTAGGATCCCCACGGAGAGCTCGAAGGTGTAGATTCCGAAGAAATCAAAATAGAAGAATTTCTGGAAGATAAGGTTGGACACCACCAGGGAAGCGATGAACAATGCTCCCAGGATGAGATAGATACGTTGAGCGAGTAATTTGTCTTTGAAGGTTAGCCGGGCCACAAACAAAAGTTAGGTACTCAAAGTTAATTGTTGAACACATTCTTTTCCTTAAATTCGTCTTAAATGTTAAAATTCAAACCTTGAGCAAACCGCTTCAACATCTTTACCTGTCGCTGGGCAGTAATATGGGCAATAAGTTCGAACATTTGCAGGAAGCGGTGGATCATATCTTCGAGGAGATCGGGGGTATCGAGAAGATCTCCAATGTCTACCGTACCCCGGCGCTGGGTTTTGAAGGAGAAGATTTCCTTAACTGCGCATTGTGGGTTAAGACCCGACTGAGCGCAAACAAGATACTTTCGGCAGTACTTGATATCGAGAAAAGGATGGGGCGGAAGCGATCGAAGACGGGCGAATATGTTTCGCGTATCATCGACATAGATATCTTGTTCCTGGATGACCTTCAGCAGCAAACTAAAAAACTGAAGATCCCGCATCCGGAGTTGGAACACCGAAGGTTCGTGCTCCAGCCCATGGCAGATGTGCAGCCGCAGTTCGAGCACCCGGGTTCGGGGAAGAATATGATACGTCTTCTGGCGGAAACCGTGGATGACAGTGTATTGGAGAAGCAGTCGAAATGGCTTCGGAATCCCAGGAAGGATTTTGACCTGGCTCGATTTAACTACATCGCCATCGAAGGGAATATAGGTGCGGGGAAGACCAGCCTGGCGAGCAAACTGGCCGATGATTTCAACGCGAAACTTATCCTGGAACGCTTTAAGGATAACCCTTTTCTGCCGAAGTTCTACCAGGATCCGACGCGATATGCCTTTTCGCTGGAAATGTCCTTTTTGGCCGATCGGTATCAGCAGTTACTTGAGGATATCACCCAATTCGACCTGTTCAAGGATTGTGTGATCGCCGATTACGAAGTGTACAAATCGCTGATCTTCGCAAAAGTTACCCTGGCCGAAGAGGAATACAATCTCTACAAGAAATTATTCCACCTCATGTACAAGGAACTGCCGAGGCCCGATATCTATGTCTATCTCTACCAGGACACCGAAAAGCTGCTTGAAAACATACGGAAACGTGGCCGGAGTTATGAAAAGGACATAGGTGCGGAGTATCTGAAGAAGATCAACGATGGCTATTTCGAATTCATCAAAACGCAGCACGAGGCCAATATGAGGATCATCGATATTACGGGCAGGGATTTTGTGAAGAATCGGAAGGATTATCTCTGGCTGTTACGGGAAATGCTTGGGTAACTATCGCCTTAGCTTATTGAACAGCTCCCACAGCACGACACCCGCACTTACCGAAATGTTCAGCGAATGTTTGGTCCCGAACTGGGGGATCTCTATCACCTGCTGCGATGCGGAGACCACTTCCTGCTGGACCCCTTTCACTTCGTTCCCGAATATAACCGCGTATGTGTATTCAGGGTTTATTGCCAGGTCCTGCAGTGAGGTAGCCCCTTCGGCCTGTTCTATTGAAAGGATAGTTATGTCTTCTTTTTTTAGTTTTTCCACCAGTTCGAGGGTATTAGCCACGTACTCCCATTCGACACTGTCTGTCGCTCCCAGTGCGGTCTTCTGAATATCTTTATGCGGTGGGGTGGCAGTGATCCCGCAGAGGTAGATCTTTTTTACCAGGAAGGCATCCGCTGTTCGGAAAACGGACCCGATATTGTTCAGGCTCCTGATGTTGTCCAGGATCACGATAAGTGGCGTCTTGTCAGTATCCTTGAATTCGGACGGCGTAATGCGATCCAGTTCGCTGTTCTTAAGTTTCCGGTGCTTCATATGCTTGATTCAAAGGTACTTTTTTGTTGATAAATGTGAATAAGTGGGGAGAGATATATTTTTCAGGCCAGTACGATTTCCATATTTTTATAAGTTCAGTAAGAGAGTGGCTAAATGAGTAAGAAAGTAACCCCGTTAATGTCCCAGTACAATAGCATCAAGGCGAAATACCCTGATGCATTGTTGCTGTTCCGCGTAGGGGATTTCTATGAGACTTTCGGGGAGGATGCTGTGCGTGCTGCTCGAATACTCAATATCACCCTAACGGCGCGGAACAATGGTGGTGATATGACCGAGCTGGCCGGTTTTCCGCATCATTCATTGAACACCTACCTGCCCAAACTGGTCATGGCCGGGTGCAGGGTCGCTATCTGTGATCAGCTGGAAGACCCTAAGCAAACCAAGAAGATCGTGAAAAGAGGGGTTACAGAACTTGTGACTCCCGGTGTCGCACTTAACGACGATATACTTCAGAGTAAGTCGAATAATTTCCTGGCTGCCGTTTACCTGGGCGAAGCAAGGATAGGAGTGTCTTTCCTCGATGTTTCTACCGGTGAATTTCTCGCTTCGGAAGGGGATGCGGAATACATAGACAAGCTACTTCAGAACTTCAAGCCTTCTGAGGTGTTGTTCAGTAAACAAAAGAGAAAACATTTCTCCGAAACTTTCGGCGATAATTTCCACACCTTTTACCTCGAGGACTGGGTGTTTCAGTACGATTATGCTTCGGAAACACTTCAGAAACAATTCGGCACAACCTCCCTAAAAGGATTTGGGATAGACGACCTTGAATCCGGGATCATTGCTGCCGGGGCGGCATTGCACTACCTCGGGGAGACAAGGCACGATAAACTGGGCCATATCACCAGGGTGAACAGGATAGCCGAAGACGCCTACGTATGGATGGATAAATTCACCATTCGTAACCTGGAGCTGTATCATTCTACGCAGGAGAACGCAGTGACCCTGCTGGATGTGATCGACAAAACCATCTCTCCCATGGGTGGTAGGATGCTCAAGCGATGGCTGGCATTGCCGCTGAAAGATCCCGAAGCCATCGTCAAGCGCCATGAAGTTGTTAGTTTCCTGCTAGATCACCAGGAGGTGCTCGAAAAATTTCAGCTTCATATAAAGCATATGGGAGACCTGGAGCGACTGGTTTCCAAGGCAGCTACGGCTAAGATAAACCCGCGGGAAGTCATACAACTGAAGAATTCACTGGAAGCTGTTGTTCCAGTAAAGGCACTAGCGCTCGATTCGGGGAATGATTCTCTTGAAAAGATAGGAGGGCAGCTCAATAGCTGTGATGAGCTGAGAGCCAAAGTAAAGGCATTTTTATTCGAAGAGGCACCGGTAAACATCCTCAAGGGACAGGCCATCGCCACCGGGGTTTCCGAGGAACTCGACGAGTTACGATCAATTGCCACCGGGGGCAAGGACTACCTGGATGCGATGCTGGAGCGCGAAAGCGAACGCACTGGTATCACTTCGCTGAAGATCGCATCCAATAACGTTTTTGGGTATTATATCGAGGTGCGGAACACCCATAAGGATAAGGTGCCGGAGGAATGGATACGTAAGCAGACACTGGTTAGTGCCGAGCGCTATATAACGGAGGAACTTAAAGAATACGAAGCCAAGATCCTCGGGGCCGAAGAGCGAATATTGGCACTGGAACAACGATTGTTCGCGGAGTTGGTGGAATGGTTGCAGCAATTCATCGGAACCGTTCAGCATACGGCTGCTTTGATCGCCAGGCTGGACTGCCTGTGTTCCTTTGCCGTTCAGGCGCGGCAACACGCCTACACCCGGCCATTGCTGGATGATAGTTTCGACCTGGATATCAAGGATGGCCGTCATCCGGTGATTGAGCAACAACTGCCACCCGACGCACCTTTTATCGCCAACGATGTATTCCTGGACAGGGACAACCAGCAGATCATCATGATCACCGGTCCGAACATGAGTGGTAAATCTGCGATACTTAGGCAGACTGCGCTAATCGTCCTGCTGGCACAAATGGGTAGTTTTGTCCCTGCGGGAGCGGTGCGGCTGGGCTGTGTTGATAAGATCTTCACCCGTGTGGGTGCCAGTGACAACATTTCCATGGGGGAATCTACCTTCATGGTGGAAATGAACGAAACGGCCAGTATCCTCAATAATATTTCTGAAAGGAGCCTTGTATTGCTGGATGAGATCGGTAGGGGGACGAGTACATACGACGGGATTTCTATTGCCTGGGCGATCAGCGAGTACCTGCACGAGCACCCATCGAAGGCGAAGACCTTGTTTGCTACCCACTACCACGAATTGAACGAGATGACGGAGACCTTCGAGCGGATCAAGAACTATAACGTATCGGTGAAGGAGATGAAGGATACGGTATTGTTCCTTCGGAAACTGGTACCGGGAGGTTCGCATCATAGCTTCGGAATTCACGTAGCCAAGATGGCCGGGATGCCTGCCCAGGTATTGCACAAGGCGAATAAGATACTGAAAAGACTGGAGAAGTCGCATGCTTCCGAAGAACTGAGTGACGAGATCCGTGAACTGTCGAAAGAAGAAATGCAGCTGAGTTTCTTTAAGCTGGATGATCCGTTGCTTGAAGAGCTTAGGGAGGAGATCCTGGACATTGATATTGATACCCTGACCCCGGTTGAAGCTTTGATGAAACTCAACGAGATCAAGCGAATGTTACAACGGAATGCTTCGGTAAAGGGGAAGAAATAATTTTTTTGAAAAGTCTTTTGAATTGAGTCAAAAGTTTTAAATTTGCGTCCGCTTTCGATTGAAAGCAGCATCTTGAAATACGCGAAAATAGCTCAGTTGGTACCTGCCCGTACCTAACGGTACGTTCGGGCGGGGAGCGCCACCTTCAGAAAATAATCGCGTATTTTTACAAAAAATGCGAAAATAGCTCAGTTGGTAGAGCGCCACCTTGCCAAGGTGGAGGTCGCGGGTTCGAATCCCGTTTTTCGCTCAACAGAGAGCCGATCAACAGTCGGCTCGATTTTTGCAAGTCCTGTTTGTATGCAGAAGTGGTGGAATTGGTAGACACGTTGGACTTAAAATCCAATGGGCAGTAATGCCCGTGCGGGTTCAAGTCCCGCCTTCTGTACAGATAAGTAAGAGCCAGACGAAAGTCTGGCTTTTTTAGTTCGAAGAAATCCGAGCTTGCTCGAGAATTCGGAGGACTAAAAAAGAATATTTGATTTTAATCGAATATGGCTCTTAATTTCAAGATGACATGGCGTGACTCAGCGAGCGGAGTGAGCTAATTGCTGCCTATTTTCAACAAGGTTGGAGGAATAAAAAACAATCCGCTGTCAACCGGATGAGGTTTTGATGTTGACTTCGTGGAGGCTGTGACTCTCCGCCAAAGGCGGAAATTCCCGCCCGATCAATTCAGGAAGGTAAAAGGAATGACCGAGCATGAATGTACTGGCTTAAAGATTATCTCCAAATATATTACTGATCTCCTCGTCCACTTGTTCTTTAAGTGCTTCGGCTTCGGCGGCACGGCGTTTTCTGAGTCGGTAAGAGATATAGATCAGGAAAAAGATGATCGGCAGGATAACCGGAAGGGAGTACCAGAAGTCGTACTCATCTATATACTGTATGTTCTGGTTGATCACCCCGGACAGTTGGAACAGGAACATAGTAAGTGGTACCAGGATAGCGTATTTCCACCAGTTTCTCGAGGTTAAGAACCAGATCGCTGTTAACAACACAAAGGTGAGTTTGGTGAAGAGGGTATAAATATAACCCTGCACCGTATTAAAACCATTGGTGGTTACGGTCCCGAAAATAGTGTCCCACTCGGTGGTTTCGGGCGGAACGATTCTGTAGAGATAGAAAAGGAAGGGTGTTGAAACAAGTATGAGCGTGAGCAACACCCCCGATATGAGCGATGCCTTTTTCTTATCCGTTGTTCGGTATTTCAACGTCTTTTTTGTCAATTTGCTGATCTTCTCCAACTAACGATTCTGGTGTACAACTGGCTGCGAATACAAAGCTAACCATAGCTAAAATAAACATAAATTTTTTCATAAGGATAGAATTTGGGGTTTAATACTGAGGCAAACCTAAAAAGAAGAAACTAATTTTTTGCTATGGTAATTTTGTTAAGAAAATCATACATTTGTAGGTTATTTCTTACCATTAAATCGGATGAAAGGTTAAATAATTCGATGAAATACCAAATATGTCATTATAATTGGTGTGAAGATGGGAGGGGGTAAACCAGGTTTAGGGCTGAGTAAGTAAACCTTTTTTGAAGGGTTTTTTCCCGGAGAAAGAGAAGATATTGATCAATAAAAAAAGCCCCGATCAACGGGGCTCTTTTTATTTTTCCGGGAAGGAAGTTTAGTTTTCTACAGTTTCCTCAACTTCTTCTACAACTTCTTCTGCAGCGTTACCCATTGAATCAACAACTTCTTCTGCATCTTCCATAGTCTCTTCCATGGCATCTTCCATATCTTCCATTACGTTTTCAACTTCAGCTTCCATGTCTTCAGCTTTCTTTTCAGTCTCTCTGCATGAGTATACAGCAAATACCATCGCTAGTGCAGCAAAGGATACAAATAATTTTTTCATAGTGATAAGATTAGTGATTAACAGGTGTTAAAAGTAGTTAATTTTTTAAATAGAATACCCCATAATTTGAGCATTTCGTCGAAACATTTGCCCTGAACGTCAATTATTTATGAACAACCCATTGAAATGGAATAATTCCTATAAATTATTTGGAATATTTCCAAATTTCAGTATCTTCGGATATGGAAAAAAATCTACCTGTTGAAGCCAGAAGGTTCAAAAAAGTAAGGGAAGAACAGCATCATACACAACAATCCTTTGCCGAATTACTGGGAATTGGCACTACAACTGCCGATATCGAAAGGGGAAAGACCAAGATCTCGGGTAAAGCCGTAATGGAACTGCTGAGGCTATTCAGGATCAACCCGCTTTGGCTGTTTGGGAATAGTTTCACCCAATATGTAGATATCAACGGCGGGAATGTGAGTCCGAAAGTAATCACCGTCGACAAGGAAGAGAACGACACCATCCTGCTGGTCAATCAAAAAGCGGCAGCGGGCTACCCACACAATATTCAGGATGTGGAGTATTATGAATCACTTCCTTCATTTTCCATCCCATTGCCGGAATATCGCAACGCAACCTACCGCGGTTTCCAGGTTGAAGGGGACAGTATGCTGCCCAATATCCGTCCGAACGAATGGGTGCTGGGAAGGGCAGTTCCAAGTATTTCCGAAGCAACCGATAGCCGCATCTATATTGTGGTACTCCTGGATTCGGTACTTGTAAAGAAACTTCAGAAGGTTCCGGGATCACCGAACCACGTACGTCTGGTGTCACTCAATCCCGAGTACCTGCCAATTGATGTTGAGGTAAAGGACATCCAGGAATTGTGGCAGGTGAACAGTAAACTCACCTTCGGACTGGAAGAACCATCCGAAAGCAGTCTGCTTAGACAACTGCAGGCGTCTATGGAGGAATTGAAGGGACAAATTCGTCATCTCAATACCTGAGAATGGATTTTAGGAGATTATTCGGTTTTCTAGAGAAACTTCAGCAAAACAATTCCAAGGAATGGATGGATGCACACCGAAAGGAATATGTAACTGTTCGCGATGACTTCATTCTATGGCTCGACCATATGAATACCATACTGTCATCAATCGACGATAACTATTTCGATACTCCTGGTAAAAAGGCCATCAATCGAATCAACAACAATTTACTGTATCACCCCAATCGCCCTGTCTATAAGGATCATTTTGGTGCCGGACTGGACCAGCTGAGCAAACAGGGCGACTTCTATATCGAATTGGGAGTGGAACAGTCGTTCATCGGAGGTGGCTACTGGCATCCTTCGTCGAAACTACTTCGCAGGATCAGAAATGCCATCGACTACAACGGGGAAGTCCTAGAAGCCATACTCCGTAAGCCTTCCTTCCGAAAAATGTTCGGCGAGATGGTTGCTGATAACCCATTGAAGATATCGCCAAAAGGATTTGATTCCGATCACCAACACATCGACCTGCTAAGACGACGTTCCTTTGCCGTGGTCCGTAATTTTACGAGATCCGAGATCTATCATCCCGATTTCGAGAAAGAAGTAGTGAAGATTTACCGAGAGATGCTGCCGTTCAGAAGATATTTAAATGAGGCCGTTACCGTGGAGTGAGACCAGGTACTCGAGTATGATCCTGGTAGCCCCGGTGTTCCTGTTCACAAAATGACCAGTGATCATCCCCGTTTTGTTTCTGAAAGAAGCGTCGCCAACCAGTTTGTTCAGGATGTGACTCGTCTCTTCGGAATTCTGCACACTGAAAAGACCTGCCAGCGACTGAAGCCTGATCGCTTCCGGAAAGTTGTTAAAATTCTTACCTATCACGATCGGAACACCAAAGGTGGCCGGTTCCAGGATGTTGTGTAAGCCCGAATTACCCATACCTCCTCCAACGTAGGCAATATCGGCATAACTGTAGACACGAGTGAGCAAACCTATGGTGTCGAGGATCAAAACCGAAGCGTTTTCCACATCCTGTGTTTGTCTTTCGGAATAAAGCACCGAAGGTTTACTGAGTTTTTTTCTGAATGCTTCAATTTTGGAGGTGTCGATAATATGAGGCGCGATCACAAATTTGATATTTTCGACCGATTCGTTAATGAAAGGCAGCAGCACAGCTTCATCCTCGGGCCATGTACTTCCGCAAACCATACAGAGATCATTTCCGCTGAACTTCTCCATAAAAGGGAGGGTATTGTCCTGCTCTATCTGTTCCGAAACCCGATCGAAGCGCGTATCTCCACTGATGGTCACATTCGATAAACCGATGGATTGCAGTAGTTTGGCCGACTCCTCATTCTGAACAAAGAAATGACGGATGGTCTTTAAAGCCCTGCGCATGAAGAATCCCCTGGGTTTGAAGAAAACCTGTCTCGGCCTGAAAAGTCCGGATACCAGGATGGAAGGTATTTTTGCCTCTTCAAGTTCGAATAGGTAGTTTGGCCAGAATTCGTATTTCACAAAAATGGCTAAGGAGGGGTGAACAATCTTTACAAATCGTTTTGCATTTCGTTTTGTATCCAGCGGAAGGTAACACACAACATCGGCCAATGCATTGTCCTTCTTGTTCTCAAAGCCGGAAGGAGAAAAGAACGTCAGTACGAGTTTACTGTCCGTGAACTGTTTGCGGATCGCTTTCATGATAGGTAGTCCCTGCTCATATTCTCCCAGCGAAGCACAGTGAAACCAAATGACCTTGTCTTCAGGGTGAATTTGTTTGGCTAAAGCCGTCAGAACCCCTTTTCTGCCTTTCATGAACAGGCTCATTTTGCGACTGAATAGCTGGGAACCCCGTAGAAAGGGATAACTCATATGTGTGAGGATGGTATACAGCATTCGCATGGTGTCAAATGTACCAAAATTAAAAATGCCGGATGAAGTGGGGATTCTGCCTGGAACCTTTGCTGTTAAGGGCACTTTAAAATACATCCCCGGCCTTAGAACAACCGAAACATTTTCGTAAGTTTGACAACAAATTTTTTATCCAGCGATGCGAAAGATTCAGATGGTCGACCTGAAAGGTCAGTATGAAAAAATTAAAGAACGTGTCGACAGTTCGATACTTGAAGTAGTGGAGTCCAGTGCCTTTGTTAATGGGCCTGAAGTTCACAAGTTCCAGGAGGAATTGGAGAACTACCTGGGTGTTAAACACGTTATTCCCTGTGCCAACGGAACAGACGCATTGCAGATATGCATGATGGGACTCGGGTTGAAACCCGGGGACGAAGTAATCACAGCCGATTTTACCTTTGCGGCTACCGTGGAAGTGATCGCGCTACTGGGGCTTACCCCGGTGCTGGTGGATGTGGATCCAGTAACCTTCAACATTGATATTGAAGCTATTAAAAGAGCCATAACTCCCAGGACCAGGGCCATAGTTCCTGTACACTTGTTCGGATTACCGGCTCCCATGGATGAGATCATGGCTATTGCAAGGGAACACGACCTGTATGTTATAGAAGATAATGCCCAGGGTATAGGAGCAACCTACACTTCCGGGGACGGAACAAAAACCAAAACAGGTGCAATTGGACATGTAGGGTCAACCTCCTTCTTTCCTTCCAAAAACCTGGGATGTTATGGAGACGGGGGTGCGATCTTTACCAATGATGATGATCTCGCACATATTATCAGAGGGATTGTTAATCACGGCATGTACGAACGCTACCATCATGATGTGGTGGGGGTAAATTCGAGATTGGACTCTATCCAGGCAACTGTTCTGAGAGCTAAATTACCCAACCTGGACGACTACAACAGAAGCCGGCGCGAAGCAGCAAAAAAATACAGCCAGGCGTTTGAAGGTATTGAGAATATCATTACGCCTGTTGGTTCCTGTAAGGATGCGAAACCGGTTTGTGATAACTGCGATTGCCATGTTTTTCACCAATACACACTTCGAATTGTCAATGCCAACAGGGACGCATTGGTGAAGCACCTGAACGAAAAAGGGATACCATGCGGTGTGTATTATCCAATTCCGCTACACCTTCAGAAAGCCTACCTGGATGAGCGTTACAAGGAGGAGGATTTCCAGGTGACCAATCAACTGGTAAAGGAGGTCATTTCTCTACCCATGCATACCGAGTTGGATGATGAGCAGATCGATTTCATCACCACTACCGTAATTAATTTTCTAAAGAAATAATGAAGGCGATTCTCGTTACCGGTGGCCTGGGATACATTGGCTCGCACACCGTTGTCGAGTTGCAAATAGCTGGTTTCAAGGCCGTGATTATAGATGATCTTTCAAACACCAGAGTAGAAGTGCTGGAAGGTATCGAGGCTATCACCGGTGAACGTCCGGATCTGGAGATACTGGATCTTAAGGAGAAGGAATCCGTTACCGAATTCTTCGAAAAACATAAGACTATCGAGGGAGTTATCCACTTCGCTGCCAGTAAGGCTGTTGGGGAAAGCGTCGAGAACCCGCTGCTTTATTACGAGAATAATGTGGGTACCCTTGTGTATTTGCTGAAGGAATGCCGGGACAGGGGCATCAATAACTTTATTTTTAGTTCCTCATGTACGGTTTACGGACAACCGGACATACTACCGATAACGGAAAATGCTCCCGTGAAGCCCGCTTTATCGCCTTACGGGAACACAAAACAGATCAGCGAGGAGATACTGGCCGATCTGTGTGCGGTTTCCGATTTGCGCTCGATAGCACTACGGTATTTTAATCCGATAGGCGCACATGATTCGGCAATGATTGGTGAATTACCTCTTGGGATTCCTCAGAACCTGGTGCCATATATTACCCAAACGGCAGCAGGTATCCGGGAAGAACTTTCGGTCTTTGGTGACGACTATCCAACACCCGATGGAAGTTGTATTCGCGACTATATCCATATCCAGGACCTTGCAAAAGCGCATGTGACAGCCTTACAGCGATTGATCAACCTGGAAAATAAGGCGAATTTCGAGATCTTTAATATTGGTACAGGTAAGGGTAGCTCGGTACTGGAAGTGATAAGTACCTTCGAACAGGCTACCGGTATGAAACTGAACTACAAGATCGTAGATCGCCGTCCTGGTGATGTTACCGAGGTTTATGCCGATACAAACCTTGCTAACTCCGAACTTGGCTGGAAGGCGGAACGCAGCATGGCGGAAGCCTTAAGATCTGCCTGGGAGTGGGAGAAGAAGGTGCGAAACCTATAACTCAGCCTTCCCCGTCTCAACCGATCGATCGATCTTACGCATCAAACCTTGTAATACATTGCCAGGGCCAACTTCTGTAAAGGAAGTTCCTCCATCAGCAATCATCTGCTGAATGCTCTGGGTCCATTTGACCGGGGCGGTAAGCTGAAGTATCAAATTCTTTTTTATTTCTGAAGCATCCGTAACTGCGGTTGTACTTACATTTTGGTAGATCGGGCAGGCTGGTGCGGTGAATTGCGTGTCCTCTATCGCTGCAGCCAGCTCTTCACGGGCAGGTTCCATCAGCGGACTGTGAAATGCCCCGCCTACAGGAAGTATCAGGGCGCGACGTGCTCCTGCCTCCGTAAGGGCTTCGCATGCTTTTCCAACAGCATCTATCTCTCCGCTGATCACCAGTTGTCCCGGGCAATTGTAATTTGCCGCCACGACAATACCTTCGGTTTCCTGGCAAATTCGTTCCACGACATCATCATCCAGTCCCAAAACCGCAGCCATTGTTGAAGGCTCCAGGTCACAAGCTTTTTGCATCGCCATGGCGCGTTTAGCAACCAGGGTAAGGCCATCTTCGAAAGCCAGCGTCCTGTTTGCGACGAGTGCAGACAGTTCACCAAGTGAGTGCCCGGCAACCATATCCGGCTGGAAAGATTCCCCCAAGACTTCAGCAAGAATAGTTGAGTGAAGGAAGATCGCGGGTTGTGTCACCTTGGTTTCCTTTAGCTCGTCGGCCGTTCCTTCGAACATGATCCTGGTGATGTCAAATCCCAACACCTCGTTGGCTTCTTCGAACATGGCTTTGGCGGTATTTGAATTGTCGTAAAGATCGAGCCCCATACCTGTGAACTGGGCTCCCTGACCGGGGAAAATATATGCTTTCATATGCTTTTGGTTGTAGCTACAAAAATACGCTATTATTTACGAATATCGATCGATGACCGCCCTCACCTGGCTTAAATATCCACTTCCGAAGAGATTGAGATGAACAAGGAGATAATAGAGCTGCCAAAGTTCCATACGGTCGCGCCATCCGTTCACCATGGGAAAAGCTTCGTTATATGTTGAGAATACCGACTCGGGAAAACCGCCAAACAAGCGCATCATGGCCAGGTCCATCTCGCGAATACTATAGCTTACCGCCGGATCGATAAGTACAGCAATTCCCTTCGAATCCACCATATAGTTGCCATTCCACAGATCTCCGTGGATCAGTGAGGGTGGTTCCTTCGGAATGATCTCCGAAACAACTCCGTAGAATTCCGTGGTGTTTATGGTTAGTTTACCACTATCCCTGGCAAGCCGGAATTGGGGCTCAAGCCGTTCCGAAATGTAGAAGTCGGATGCCTGCCGGTGAGATCCGTTCACCTGTACCAGGCTTCCAATATAGTTATCGTGATCCAGTCCGAAAGTGTCCCGAGAGTTTCGGTGCAATCCTGCCAGTGTTTCGCCAAATTGCGGCCAGAAATCCGGCCCTTTTGTGCCTGGTTCGATGTATTCCATGAGTAAATAGGAATAGGTCCCGATAGTACCCGAATACGGCACCCGGGGAATTCGGAATGAAGCCGAACCTGCCAAGAGCTCCAGGCCTTGTCGTTCTGCGGTGAACATCCCGGGGAATTTCAGTTCGCTGTTGATCTTCACCACGTATTGTTCCGAAGTACAATTCAGTAAAAACACATCATTGATATCACCACCCGTCAAAGCCTGTGAAGTTCTCAAATCCAGGCTATGTGTGTTTGCAATTTTTTGAAGTAGTGCTTCCAACTTGTTTGATTACCTGCGCACCCAGGTTTCATAGGTAAAGGCGTAGTCGTGCCGGTCGTCGATGGGGTGGTAGTGTTCTTCCACCAGCTCCCAGTCACTTTCGGGGATATCCGGGAAGAAAGTGTCTGCATCAAAGTTACCGTGAACCCGTGTAAGTTCGATCTTATTTGCAACCGCCATTCCCTGTTTGTAGATCTCGCCGCCCCCGATTATGAAGGGCTGTTGATCGGGCTGCGATAACTCCAATGCCCTTTCAATGGAATGAACCACAGTTATCCCATCCGCCCGGTAGTCTGTATTTCGGCTAATCACAATATGGGTTCGGTTGGGTAGCGGACTCGGAAAAGATTCGAAGGTCTTGCGCCCCATGATGATATGATGTCCGGTGGTCAGTTGTTTGAACCTCCTGAAGTCATCAGGCAGGTGCCAAACCAGCATATTGTTGAGTCCCAGTTCGTTGTTCTCGCCTGCTGCCGCGATCATGGTAATCATTCGCTTTCCGGGTTTTGAAGGTTTGGCTCGTCGTTTTTTTTTATTTCGGAATCCTTCTGAAGAAGTTCGCTATCCACTTGTTTCTGAAGTTCAGCGATTCGGGCGGTCTGCCTGGCTTTCAGTCGTTCCAGTTGTTTATCCTCCCATTCCTTGCCCATGAATTTGTTCATGATGAATACATTCAGCAAGTGAACTATAAAAAGAAATGCCCATAGCAGTATGGCCCACACGAACCAGTTCTCAATGAAGAAACCCTTTCCAATACCCAGAACAGGATTGATGATGATCAATAAAACGGATCCCGCCAGGAAAACGATGAAATGACGCATCAGCCTTTTCTTCTGAACGATACGCTTTCGGGCGTATTCATACTGCAACCGCTGTTCGTGATCGAAATTTTCGGTTTTTTTGTTTTTTGAAAACATGCACACTACTTTTAGGCTATTGTAAAAATATTGAAAAATCACGGTTTACCTGCCTCACTGCATGGAAGATTTTAGAAAAGAATTTCCTGTAACTGAAAACTACACCTACCTGAATACCGCCTCCTCCGGCTTATTGTCGCGATCCCTGGTTGAGTGGAGACATCAGCACGACCTTGACCTTTTGGAAGGCGGCAGCTTGTTTCGCGACCTGCATAAAAAGCATATTAGGGAGATCCGTTCCACCCTCGCAAGGTTCTTCTCTACTTCTGAAGATACTGTTGCTCTCGTTCCAAACTTCTCATTTGGGATGAACAGCATCTTGGGAGGGATCACCAATAAGAAGAAAGTATTGCTGCTACAAGGCGATTATCCTTCGATCAACTGGGCGGTTGAATTTCGTGATTTCGAACTGTGCTATGCCGAGATCGACAATAAGCTCGAAGCTAATATCGAATCGGTCATGGCGGAGCATCGGCCGGATATCTTCGCCTTCAGTATGGTGCAGTATATCAACGGTATCCGGATGGATGAGGATTTTCTTGCGAGGCTCAAGGCTTATCATCCGGATTTGCTACTTATAGCGGATGGCACACAGTACCTGGGAACCACTAGATTCAATTTTGCTGAAAGTCCGATCGATGTTATGGGCGCAAGCGCCTATAAGTGGCTCAATGCCGGGTATGGAAATGGTTTGTTCATGATCCAGCCGGAGGCTCAGCAGCGGATCTTCCCGAAGACAATAGGCTACAATTCAGCCGATGTTGCCTTTGGCAATAAGGACGAGATCAGTTTTACGGGCTACCTTGAACCCGGGCACCAGGACACCTTGAACTACGGTAGCCTGGCAGTGGCGGTACGATTTATGGAAAAGATAGGGATGGAAACTATCGAGGATTATTTGAGCGAACTTTCCAACGAAGCCAGAACGGAATTTGAAAAAAGAGGATTGCTGGAAGAGTCGGTCGTGGTCCGCGAACAGCATTCAACGATCTTCAATATAAAGGGCGACCGGGATGTGTTTGAAAAGTTAAAGGCAAACAATATTGTATGCTCACAGCGAGGCAGGGGAATACGGGTGAGCTTTCACTTCTACAACGACAGGGAAGACTTGGAACATTTGCTCAGGGTATTGGACGATCTGGGTTGATCGCGGGAAAAACCGTCAGTTCTTTGTTTTCCCTCGTACTCGAGCTGGCTCTATATCGAAAATTATCGGAAGTCCGTAATGTACGGAGACGATCTCTCCTCTTCGTTTCCCGGGTTTCATTTCGGGAAGTAATTGTGCTACACGAACAGCCTCCTCTTCTATTTCTTTCACCTGTTGGTAGTTGTTCGCCTTAATGTCTGTGATCTTCCCTTCAGTATTGATCTTAAATAGAACAGATGTTCGGTATCGGCCTGGCTTTAAACCAATCGCTTTGATCTTTCGCAATTCAAAATTCTCTTCGAAGAAGTGCTGTATTCGTTTTGAAGTGCAGGCCTTCAAATTATTTACGTCAGATTGTGCACATCCCGGATAGGCCGGTGGGGTTTCAACTATCGCAAAAGGTACAAGCGTATCCTGAACTTCTTCGGTGAGATGCTTTTGTGCGTAGGTTGTGAAATAGCCGAGAATTAAAATAAGGGAAAGTCGAACTCCCATCTTACTTCCCAGTCTTGAAGGTAATGGGAACAGTGTATTCTATAGCTTTAGGTTTGCCGGCAAACATTCCTGGTTTCGCCATCTTAGGCATAGAGAGGATGTTGCGTTTTGCTTCCGCCTGTAACCCTTCGTTACCTCCTGTGATCTTTTTGATCTCAATAATACCTTCGGTATTGACAATGAAAGTAACAACGACCCTTCCCTGAACATTTTTCTTATATTCTTCAGCAGGGTAGCGGAAGTTCTTGGCGATATGGGTCGCCAATTGGGTGTTAAAACAATTGTCGCGCTGTGCAGCATTGCCTTTCTCACAGCCTGGCCAGACAGGGGCTACCTCCTTAAGGGTAACTTTGTTCTTATCTACGCTACCCCAGTCCTGGGCAGAGGTACTTACTGTAATCATCAGACAAACAACGAAGAGTAATCTTTTCATAAATAGGATTTGTTAAACCGCAACTACACCTTTGATGTGTGGGTGCGGATCGTAGTTAACCAGGGTAAAATCATCAAATTTGAAGCCAAATATATCTTTTACATCTGGATTAAGCAACATTTGGGGTAATGGACGAGGTTCTCGTGACAACTGTAGTTCCAATTGTTCCATATGATTACTGTAAATATGGGCATCCCCGAAGGTGTGGACAAAATCGCCGGGTTGATAACCACAAACCTGTGCCATCATCAGGGTCAGCAAGGCATAACTAGCGATATTGAAGGGTACGCCGAGGAATACGTCGGCACTTCGCTGGTATAGCTGACAAGAAAGTTTTCCGTCGGCCACATAGAACTGGAAGAAGGCATGGCAAGGCGGTAAGGCAGCTTTTCCGTTGGCAACGTTCTCTGCGAATGGTTTGGAAGTGTCCGGTAATACCGAGGGATTCCACGCACTTACGATCATCCTTCGGCTGTCCGGGTTGTTCTTCAATGTCTCTATTACTTCACTGATCTGGTCGATCTCCTCGCTATCCCAGTTTCGCCATTGGTGACCATAGACCGGTCCCAGGTCTCCGTTTTCATCGGCCCATTCATTCCATATCCGAACCCCGTTTTCCTGGAGGTACTTGATGTTGGTATCACCATTCAGGAACCATAGTAATTCGTAAATGATGGATTTGAGGTGTAATTTTTTGGTAGTGACCATTGGGAAACCTTCACTCAGGTCGAAACGCATCTGGTATCCAAACACGGCCTTTGTGCCGGTTCCCGTGCGATCGTTCTTCTCCGTTCCGTGTTCCAGTATATGTTTAACGAGGTCGTGGTATTGCTTCATGCTGTCTGAATTTCAGGAAATAAAAATATAAAACAAGTACTTTTAAAAGAACCTCTTCCTGCTCCTTTTATTATAAGTTATCAACGTTTTATCTTCGGAAAACTAGCCGATCAACATCCCGGCTATGGTGGCGGTGAGTAAGGCTGCCACTGTACCCCCGATAAGGGCTTTGACACCGAAGGCGGCCAGTACTTTTCGTTGCGATGGCGCCAGTACCCCGATCCCACCTATCTGGATCCCGATAGAGGCAAAATTGGCAAAACCACAAAGGGCATAGGTAGCGATAACGATGGAGCGATAATTCGTAATAGCCCCGGTATTCTTCAGGTCACTTAGTGTGGCATAGGCGAAGAATTCGTTCAAAATGGTCTTTTCACCCAGCAGTTGTCCTACCACTGTGATGTCTTCAGCAGGAACGCCAATGATCCAGGCGACGGGAGCAAAAATATTCCCTAGCAAGTATTGCATGGATAGTTCTTCATATCGTCCACTTGTAGCCTCGGCTACCTTTTCGTTCAGGCCGGTGGCAGAACCTATCAGGTCTGCGGAGATCCAGTTCAGTACAGCCATCAGGGAGGTGAAAACAAGGAGCATGGCACCCACATTCACAGCCAGTTTAACCCCGTCTGTCGTTCCTTTCGAAATAGCATCCAGCACATTGGAACCGATCTTGTCCTTTGAAATATTGAGCGATGCATTTACCTTTTCCACTTCGGGATAAAGCATTTTAGCAATGATGATGGCCGCTGGGGCCGACATGATCGAGGCGGTGAGCAGGTGTTTCGCGAAGATCACACGTTCGGCGTCGCTGTCGCCTCCCAGGAAGGCGATAAAAGCGGCCAGTACACCACCGGCTATCGTGGCCATACCACCTACCATCAGGCAGAGCATCTCACTTTTGGTCATTTTTTCCAGATAGGGTTTCACCACCAGGGGCGCTTCCGTTTGTCCGATAAATATGTTTGCTGCTGCAGCTAAGCTTTCGGCACCGCTGAGACGCATGGTCTTGCTCATGATCCACGCAAAGGCATAAACGATCTTCTGAAGTATCCCAAGGTAATACAGCAGCGATGTGAATGCAGAAAAGAAAACGATCGTAGGAAGTACTTTAAAGGCGAAAATATAGCCGATCGTAAAGGACTCCTTAACTACTTCACCATTTGAATCGATACGCACCTGGAAGATCTCTGCAAGGTCGGGCCAGGCGCCAAGCACAAAGTTGGCCCCAACATCGGCAAGGGCCAGGAATGCCACAACTTTTTCGGAGAACCATTCGAAAATGGTTGCTACAAACGGGACCTTCAGCACGAGAACGGCAAATCCAAGTTGAAGTAGCAAACCGGAGAGTACAAGTCGCCAGTTGATCTGTCGCCGGTTACTGCTCAAGAGGTAACATACAAAGATCAGGAAGACCATTCCAAGGGCTCCCCGTAACACGCTGTTTAAGGTTACACCAAGGCCTTTGGAGGGGTCTATGGCAATTCTTTGATCACTAGCCGTCACCACCGGATCTGAGGATTTTTTTACAGCCGCGGAGTATTTGTAACGAACCTGGTTTTCGACGAAGACCAGGGTGCTGTCCGTATGTTCTGTGATGCGATACCTTCTGATCGTATCCTTAGGATGGGTGTAGAAGAATACAAGTAAATTATTCTGAAGGATATAATCCCCGCGCGCCTTCAGGCTGTCTTTGGCTGCCAGTTCGTAATTGAACCGTCCTTCGGAAAAAGTGATAAAATCAACCTGCGGGTTCACTTCCAACAGCGATTGCCCATTTTCGTTCTCAATGGCCTCGAATTTCCAGGTCTGTTCCAGATCCTGGGCGTAGGTACTTCCGAAGAAAAATATAAGCAGAATTAGCGTTAATGAACGGATCACAGACTTATCTTTTAGATATTTCATCGCGGATGGCAGCGGCCCGTTCGTAGTTCTCGTTGGCAACCGCCTGGTCGAGCATTTCGTTGAGTTCCTTCATACTGAACTTACTGAAGTCCTCACCGCCCTGTGGAGTCACGGATTCCTTGTCGTCCCCGGCCAGTAGTTCTTCAATGACCGCTTCCTCTTCGATCGAGATATCCTCCGTTTTTTTCTGAGTTTTCAGGTAGATCCCGGCTTTGTCGAGGATGTTCTTATATGTGAAGATAGGTGCTTTAAACCGCAGGGCCAACGCAATGGCATCGCTTGTTCTGGCGTCTATGATCTCTTCGATGGTGTCTCGTTCGCAAATAATACTCGAGTAGAATACACCGTCCACAAGTTTGTGAATGATAACCTGTTTCACTACAATATCAAAATGATCTGCGAAGTTCTTGAATAGGTCGTGAGTAAGCGGCCTTGGGGGTTTGATCTCCTTTTCCAGGGCTATCGCAATGGACTGTGCTTCGAACGCACCGATGACGATCGGGAGTTTTCGGTCTCCATCTACTTCACTAAGGATCAAGGCATACGCACCGTTCTGTGTCTGGCTATACGATATACCTTTTATATTCAGCCGTACTAAGCTCATTTCAGCAACAAATCTGTAAAACATTAAAAGGCTGTTTAAACAAGGGATTGACTCATTTAAACAGCCCTTTTTCAAGGCACAAATTACTAAAATTTATGCGTTTTGAGCTTTAAACGCTTTTAATTTTTCCGTCAATTGCGGAACCACCTCGAAGGCATCACCAACTATGCCGTAATCGGCAGCTTTGAAGAATGGCGCTTCGGGGTCGTTATTGATCACCACTTTTACTTTGGAAGCATTGATCCCTGCAAGGTGCTGGATGGCGCCGGAGATACCGATTGCGATATAAAGGTTGGAGGCAACGGGCTTACCGGTTTGTCCCACGTGTTCAGAATGGGGTCTCCATCCCATATCACTAACGGGTTTCGAACAGGCTGTGGCCGCACCAAGGGTTTCGGCCAGGTCTTCGATCATTCCCCAGTTCTCAGGGCCTTTCATCCCTCGCCCTGCGGAAACGACGATCTCGGCATCGGCGATAGTTACTTTATCTGATGCCTTATCTACAGATACCAATTCATTTCCTCCCATATTCACTTCAGGAGAAAAAGAGGTAACCTCTGCCGTA
>JAUIIU010000088.1 GCA_030431695.1 Bacteroidia bacterium
ATGGTTTGCTGCATAAGGCCTACGAGGCTATCCATTTTATTTTTGTGGAAGGCAGGTTGAATCAATCTTCGCTGGCGTAACCAGAACGGACCATTGGCCGTTAATAAACCCATGCCAAGGTATTTTGAGAGGTATTTGGTTTGTATTGCCGATTTATAGTAATTCTTGTGGTTCTTCTGAAGAATATACTGCACTACCTCCTTATCCCTGGACAACATCAGGTATTTTCTCCTTCCAAGTTTTACTGAAAAGCTGTCTCCATGGGTATTGAAAAATTCGCGATGAAAAGGAATTGGATTCTTACGGATCTTCTCTGCTTTCAGAAAAAATTTAAGCAATGGTAATCGATCTGGATAATTATATGCTTGTTGTATAACGGGCATCTGGCTGTCCGGTCGAGCGCCCACCTGAATGGTACGAGCAGGCAGTCGAGACCTTTTTTAATTGACAACAAATCTAAAGACCCCTCTACTGCGCCCTGGGGATCGCAATTCAAAACAACCCACCCTGGGTTCCTCCTTTGATCCTGCCCAGGTGTTTGTAGGCTGCCTCGGTGACCTCTCTGCCCCTGGGTGTTCGTACGATGAACCCCTGCTGGATAAGGAAGGGTTCGTATACTTCTTCTATGGTCTCGCTGCTTTCGGAAACTGCTGTAGCGATGGTCGTTATGCCAACAGGCCCACCTTTGAATTTGTCGATCAGGGTTGTAAGTATCTTGTTGTCCATTTCGTCCAGTCCGTGGGCATCCACATTCAGTGCCTCCAAAGCGATCTTCGCAATCTTTATATCGATCTTCCCATCACCTTTAATCTGCGCAAAATCACGTACTCGTCGCAATAAGGCGTTTGCGATCCGGGGGGTACCCCGACTTCTGCCTGCAACTTCAATGGCAGCCTCCATGGTGATCGGGACATTGAGTATGCCTGCACTCCGTTGGACGATGGTACACAGTAATTCCGTCGAATAATATTGTAATCGCGATGCGATTCCAAATCGAGCTCGCATAGGAGCTGTCAATAGGCCCGACCTGGTAGTCGCACCCACCAATGTGAAAGGGTTTAGGTTGATCTGAACTGTCCTGGCATTCGGCCCGGTCTCGATCATGATATCGATCTTGTAGTCCTCCATAGCCGAATAGAGGTACTCTTCCACCACCGGGCTTAACCGGTGTATCTCATCGATGAACAATACGTCCCGTTCCTCCAGGTTTGTAAGCAAACCCGCCAGGTCGCCAGGTTTGTCCAGCACCGGCCCCGAAGTGACCTTGAGGGACACGTTAAGTTCGTTGGCAAGTATATGGGCGAGGGTTGTTTTTCCAAGTCCCGGCGGACCGTGAAACAGGGTGTGATCCAGGGCCTCGTCCCTGAGATTAGCCGCCTGAACAAATATCTTCAGGTTGTCCAGCGTTTGTTCCTGCCCGGTAAAATCATCGAAGGTCATGGGTCTCAGTTTTCTTTCGAGATCCAGTTCCTGGGGGGAAAGATGGTCGCCGGTAGGATCGAGGTGTTCGTTCATATCACAAATATACGAAGAGCATTCATTCCTTTTGCCCGATCCGTATAATAAACGAAAGCCGCAACAATTGCACGGCTTTCTCGTAGTAGCAATCTCCCCAAATTGCCAAAAACAGGTATTAATAAATCAAAGATATGTGCTGCGCGGAAATCTGCCTATACGTGAAATCACGTAATTCTTTGGAGTAAGATTACTAAACCTTAACCAATTTCAATTCTTAACTTCAGGGTATAAAAAGAATCGTTCAACGACTTGAAGTGGTAGTATTTTGGCAATGGGCATTATCCAAATTGCAATTGAAATCAGAATTATACGCCAATAGGCGAACGAAAGATATTGCATTGCTTTAAAAAAGAAAAACCTGTAATAGTACTATCACAGGTTCCTTCATGGCTTGCAAGTATAAGCCTAATAAGCTGTCTTAATCATTATTTGATGTAGTGCGTTTACAATCCCCTAGCGGGCCAGAAGGGCCATGTGGCCGACATTCAGTACAATATGATCCGCTGGGAATACATCCTCCACCACTGGCACAATTAACTGTGGTGCAGACGGTTTCACCGGATCGATAGCTCCCATTTGGCTCCTTGATCAGGGCTATTGTCGACACCATATTTTCTTCACCGTAGAATCTTAAATACTTTTCTTTATCAACTTCAATAATTTCTAATGCTGTTGAACGAATACCAAGATCGTATTTTTCAGAAAATTTATTGAACACATCCAAAACTTTGGATGCCTCAAAGGACAGTTCAATATCATTCGCATTTTCGACCGCAATGGAGGTATTTATGATAGAATTCAACTCCAGAGACGGTGTATTGGGATCCTCAGAATTACAAGCCCATATCAGACCCACAATTAATATTGGAATCCCCAAAATTTTGAAAAACAATCTAAATCTCCCCATAATTAAATAGTTTAAAGGTTAATAATATTTAAACTTAAAAAAAAAAAACGAACTATCAAAATATTGAATATGAGATATTTAAACATAATTATTCAACAATTACCAATATTAGAACCCCTTCACTTCCTATTTCACTTACCCCTTAATTTGGCACATATTCATTGTTCAGATAAAATTCAGACCACGGTTTTCTTCCATTTTCCCTTTCGGAACCAAACAATTCCAATAAGAGCAATGAGAATCTCAGCGATCGTAATTGCCAGCAATACGCCAAGCACACCCAGGTCGAATGTGATAGCTGCCAGGTAGGCGAAAGGAAGTTGGAACAACCAAAAGCAGAAGAAATTGATGATGGTTGGCGTCCGTGTATTTCCGGCTCCGTTGAATGCCTGGATGATCACCATTCCGTAGGCGTAGAAAATATAGCCCGCCGCGATAACTCTTAAACTAAGCGCACCATTTTCGATCACCGAAGGATCGTCACTGAAGATCTTCAGTATCATTTCAGCAAAGATCAAATAGAAAACAGAAACCCCTGCCATAAACCAGGCGTTGTATTTGCCGGTTTTCCATACCGAACGTTCCGCCCTCTCGGGTTGTTTGGCTCCTAAGTTCTGACCAACCAGTGTGGCTGCCGCATTGCTCATGCCCCAGGAGGGCATCAGGGTAAACATCAGCACCCTAATCGCGATGGTATAACCTGCCAGGACCTCGCTTCCGAACTCGGCCATGATACGCATCAGGAACACCCAGCTGGACGTACCGATAATAAACTGCCCTATTCCTCCAAGCGATACGCGAATTAGGTTCAGCATAATACCCGCACGGAACACAACATCTTTAAATGCCACCTTTATACGACTCCAGCCATAGAACAGAATCACCAGCTGGAGAATTACGGCGCTCCCTCTTCCAATAGTTGTGGCTATGGCCGCACCTTTGACTCCAAAGGCAGGGATTGGCCCAAACCCGAATATGAACATCGGGTCGAGGACGATGTTCAGCAGATTGGAGAATATCAAAACCTTCATTGCCACCGAGGCATCACCAGCCCCCCTGAAGATGGCGTTGATAATGAACAGGAGCATGATGGTGACATTCCCTCCCAACAGTATCTGTGTAAAGCCGTAGCCTTCGGCGATCAGGTCTGGTTCACCACCCATTAGCGCTAAAATTTCCTTCGGAAAGAGAATCCCGATCACACTAATGATCACGGCGATGCCCACGCCAAGGAAGATCGATTGCACCGCGGTCTTCGCCGCGCCCGTTACATCTTTCTCTCCCACGCGCCTGGCGACAATAGCTGTGACGCCCATGCTCAATCCGATGGCTATCGCGTATACCAGTGTAAGTACGGATTCGGTAAGTCCGACGGTGGCAATTGCATTGGCCCCAAGGCTGGAAACGAAGTAGGCATCTACCAAGAAGAACACCGATTCCATCATCATTTCGAGTACCATAGGTACCGACAGCAGGAAGATCGCTTTCCGTATACTGCCTGATGTAAATTCCTGGTCCTTACCTGAAATGGCTTGCGGCAGGTATTTTATGATCTTCCGAATCGTTTTCAAAAGAGAGGTTTGTGGTTAGGGACAGGCAAGATACTAAAAACCCTCTCGTGTGGGAGAGGGTTTTCAACTTTAGTATTTATGATGTGATCAATGGTTCATTTCTTCCTCGTCGTCTTGCAGAGGAATATGCTGCGGAACAAAATCCTGTCCAGGGATCACATAGTCGGTTTCGTCTTTATTCATTTTACTGTAGTCGTACGCCCAACGGTGAACATGAGGAATTGGCCCATCCCAGTTTCCGTGGATGTGCTTGATCTCTGCCGTCCATTCCAGGGTATTCGATTTCCATGGGTTCTTCGGTCCTTTCTTTCCGTGGAACATGGAGTGGATGAAGTTGTACAGGAAGACCAATTGAGCAGCGGCCGTGATGATCGCGAAAATCGTGATCACTACATTCACATCGGCCAGGTCATCGAAGTACGGGAAAGCCGTATTTGTATAATACCTTCTCGGTAGTCCGGCCATTCCAATGAAGTGCATCGGGAAGAAGACCCCATAGGCACCTACTGCGGTCACCCAAAAGTGAACGTAGCCGAGGTTCTTGTTCATCATTCGACTCTGGAACATTTTCGGGAACCAATGATAAACCCCTGCGAACAAACCGTACAGTGCGGAGATACCCATTACCAGGTGGAAGTGAGCCACCACGAAATAGGTGTCATGGACATTGATGTCCAGGGCACTGTCTCCAAGGATGATTCCGGTTAGACCTCCCGTAATGAAGGTAGAAACCAGTGCAATGGAAAACAACATGGCAGGGTTCATCTGCAAGTTACCCTTCCAGAGTGTGGTTATGTAGTTAAATGCTTTTACTGCTGAAGGAATCGCAATCAGCAGGGTTGTAAAGGTAAATACCGAACCGAGAAACGGATTCATACCCGAGATGAACATATGGTGACCCCATACGATAGTCGATAGGAATGCAATGGCAAGTATCGAAGCCACCATCGCGCGATATCCGAAGATAGGTTTCCTGGCATTGGTTGCAATTACTTCCGAAGTAATACCAAGCGCAGGCAATAGAACGATGTATACCTCGGGGTGTCCGAGGAACCAGAAAAGGTGTTCATATAGTACCGGCGACCCTCCCTGGTTGTGCAATACTTCCCCGGCTATATAGATATCCGAAAGGAAGAAGGAAGTCCCGAAACTTCTGTCCATGATAAGCATCAATGCAGCTGAAAGCAATACCGGGAAAGACACCACCCCGATTATGGCAGTTACAAAGAAAGCCCAGATGGTCAAAGGAAGACGCGTCATCGACATCCCCTTGGTTCTCAAGTTGAGTACTGTTACGATATAATTCAGTGATCCGAGAAGTGAGGATGCAATAAAGATCGCCATAGATACCAGCCATAGGGTCATTCCCATTCCGGAGCCGGGTATTGCCTGTGGCAGCGCACTAAGTGGAGGGTAAACGGTCCAACCGGCCGAAGCGGGTCCTGCTTCCACAAACAGCGACATAACCATAATAATACTGGAAAGGAAGAACAACCAGTATGAGATCATATTCAGGAAACCGGAGGCCATATCTCGTGCACCGATCTGCAGCGGGATGAGCAGGTTACTGAACGTACCACTCAATCCGGCAGTAAGTACGAAGAAAACCATTATAGTTCCGTGGATAGTCACAAGCGCCAGGTAGACACTGGGGTCCATTACTCCGTTCTCAGCCCATTTCCCAAGAAAAATCTCCATAACTGTAAACGGTTCATCCGGCCAGGCCAGTTGTAACCTGAACAAAATGGACATGGCAATTCCTATGATCCCCATAAACAAACCTGTGATCAGGTACTGCTTAGAGATCATTTTGTGGTCCTGACTAAATATGTACTTAGTTATGAACGTCTCTTTATGATGATGTCCGTGATCGTCGTGGTGATCTACTGCGTGTGCTTCGGCGTGTGCTGACATATCTTTCTAAGCTGTTTTTTTATTGATTTAAAATTGTAGCGAGGTTGGGTTGCTCTTTCAGCCATTCGTTGAATTTATCCTCTTCTTCAACAACGATCTTCATCTGCATGTTGTAGTGACTGTTTCCACAGATCTTGTTACATAACAGAAGATAATCAAATTCGTACATTTCAAGCAATTCCTTACCTTCAGCGGCAAGTGCAACATTATTCTCGGTTCTTATTTTGTTGATTTTAGCTACTTTTTCTTTTATCTCATCAGTTCCCCGCATTTCTTCCGTTGTCATATTCGGAGTAAAAGCAAATTGCGTAATCATACCCGGAACACAGTTCATTTGTGCACGGAAATGTGGCATATATGCAGAGTGCAGCACATCCTGAGAACGCATCTTGAACAATATTTTCCTTCCCTTAGGGAGATGTAATTCATTAACGACCTTGTCATCCTGGGCATAAGGATCGGATGCATCCACACCTAATTGATTCACACCTTCTATGAGTCGAACATTTGCTTCACCTAATGTGTTGTCGTCACCGGCATATCGCGCCCTCCAGTCGAACTGGTACGCATAGAGTTCGATAACCAACGGGTCCTCATCAGCATCCACATTCATGATGTCGGTCCAGGTGAAGAGTCCATAGATGATAAGTCCGGCCAGAACGATCACCGGGATAATGGTCCATATGAATTCCAATCGGTCGTTATCTGCGTAAAACAGTGCTCGGTTTTTCTTCTGACCGCGATACCTGAATGCAAAGTAGTGAAGTAACCATTGTGTGATGATTCCAACTACGAAGATGATGATCATCGAGATAAGGAACAGTTGGTCTGTTTGCAGTCCGTGTTCAGAAGCCGACTGAGGCAATAACACATCCCACCATGCATAGAAGGAGTACGCACTAAGCGCGTAGATGAACAATACCATGGCAAGCATCAGCCAGCCCTGCGTATTATTGTCCTTATCGTTAGCTATCTCCGAAGTATTTGTTTGAGGGCGAGACATCTGGAATATCTTGCCCATTTGCATAACGGCAACTCCGAAAAGAATAATTACTAATACAACTAAAAATGCGGTCATCGTTATCTATCTTCTAAAAATTATTAATAATGAAAATGTTTACTTTCCTTGATGAAAGGATTGCGTTTGGCAAGTAATGGCGCTTTGGTAAGCGCTGTGAACACAACAAACACAAACAGTCCAAAGAAAAAGAATACCGAACCAATCTCGGGCAGACCAATAGACCAGGAAGTTCCTACCGTAGCAGGCATGACCATATTAAACACGTCGATATAGTGTCCAACCAGGATCACAATTCCGGTTAGGATAACAAACCAGTTCACTCGCTTGTAATCGCTGTTCATCAGCATAAGTACAGGGAAAACGAAGTTCATCACAACCATTCCGAAGAAAGGCAGTTTGTAGTCCTCTATTCTGGTCACAAAATACGTAACCTCTTCCGGAATATTCGAGTACCAGATCAGCATGAATTGCGAGAACCAAAGGTAGGTCCAGAAGATACTGAAACCAAACATAAACTTGGCCAAATCGTGTATGTGACTGTCATTCACATGCTCCAGGTATCCCTGCGACTTCAGGTAAATAGTAACCATGGCGATCACGGTAATGGCACTAACCATCATTCCTGCGAAAACGT
>JAUIIU010000016.1 GCA_030431695.1 Bacteroidia bacterium
CGGCAACAGTACCGTTTCGAGGCTATCTTTAAATTCAATAAATAGTAGCATGGAGACAAGCATGAGGTAGAACAGGATCACAATTTCTACTAATGTTGCTTCCATATTTAAGGAAAATGCGATTGGTAGTAATAGACACAGCAGGAAAAAGAAACTCGCTTTATAGATATTCGAGAACTTATTAACGACGGCAAAAGAGTGAAACAAGGCATTCAATCCAAAAACAAGGGCCAGACCACCAAAAAGATCAGAAAGAGTAACCCTTGAAAAGACGGGATTTTCACCACGTTCGGCCAAGGTCCGCGTAACAAACGAACAGAGAACAAATAATATTAGGAACCATTTTCTAATCATGAAGGCTGTTTCATCACTGCTGTTTCAGTCTTATCAATTTTTGGATTTCGTGCCGCTGTTCATCTGTAAAAATACGACGATTAAAAACGAATAGGATCAGTATCGCAATTGCTTCAGCTATGATTACTGTGATCAAATTATCATTCATACCGGGAACCACAGCACAGATTATGTGAAACAGAATGAAAATCAATATTGATACTACAACAGGTAGGGTAAATTTCATAAATATTCTATGACTTGCCTTCATAAAGTACAGTGATATCCAATTCATCAGGATTCCATACACAACGGTCAACACAACCTGCAAAAGAATAACGTATTCAAGATTTAATACAGTGCTCAACATAGTCACGGCCACTAATGCAATTATGTAAGCAACTTTCAAATATTTAGACAACTTGAACCTGTTCTTTGCACGTACCAATGCGTCCGAAAGACCCGCCAGGGCAAGAAAAGGTGTGGCAAATACAAATACTTTCAGGTAGATCTCAATATCCAACCAAACCGGTCCATAGAACAAATCGATAACCATCGAACTCAAACTGAAAAAGATAAAAGCTATATGAACAATCATCAGCATTAACAATGAGGCTGAAACTGTATAGAACTTGAATAATTGCTTATCATCCGATTGCAGCCTCGAAAAATACGAGAACATAAACCCGTTGGTTAGGTCATTCAGGAAACGTGGAGGAAGAAAGGTCAGGTATTGCGCCTTCTCAAAATTGGCCAGCGATTCCAGAGATACTGTTTTACCCAGGATCAATTTGTCAATTTTTCCCGCTGTGAGGCTAAGTAAACGAATAATCGTAAAATCCTTCCCGAATCGCAAAAAGAAACTGTTTTCCGATGCAGACATCCGTACTCGTCTTAGTCGGAACGGATTCACAGTAAATGCAACCACGGAAAGCAACAACTGCAATACCAACTGTGCGTAGATAAAAGCATCCAGGCCATAGTCGTTCATCGCCATGTATGCACCGATTCCCAGGTAAGCAATACCATAGGCAATAAAATTTATAAGGAAGATCTGCTTGAATCGAAATTCTCGTTGCAACAATGAAATCGATATGGCACTGAAGGAAGTGAAAAGCATAGTCACTCCCAGTATGCGAATATCTTCAGAAGCCACCTTCCCATCAAAAAAACCGGATATCAGGCCCGAGCCGACAAATAAAAGCCCGTAAATCACAATACTAATAAGCAAGTTCAAATAGAATGCCTTGCTTATATCATCCTTCTCCAATTCTTTCTTCTGAACAAGTGCGGCACCCATCCCAAACTGCGAGAACATAAAAAAGAAGTTATTGATCACAAATAATATTGCGTAGGTACCGTGTATTTCCTTCGGAATAAAACGTGCCATGATCATAACAAACAGCAGGTTGATAGCCGCAATACTCAATCCGTTAGCCAGCTGCCAAAAAAATCCTTTACGCACGTAGTTTAGATTTTATGAATTCCGAAAATGGTGTAAATTCCCGTTGAAGGTAACACATATTCCGAAATGTAATCTCCTGATAATGAATATTTCTCGATTCGTGTTGGTGCGGGTTTATCGATCACCTTTTTCTCCCTGATCATCGCCTTTACCCATCCTAGGTTCTCGGTCATCTTAGTGGTACGCAGCTGGGTATAACCTACGTAGAAGTGATCCGTGTCCACATAGAGACCCCTGCACCAACCCAGCGGTGTATTCTCCCTTATATTGGAAGCATTGAGGTCGATCTCGGCTTCCTTCTTCAGGGTATTTTTGTTGAAGACCACCACATAACCATTCACCGTTGTAAAATAAACGTGGTCCCCTTTAACGAGCCCGTCATGCGGAAATCCCAGTCCGATATCCATTCGCTTCGAAAGATCATTCACACAAATAGCATCCTTCTGCTGAAAACGTGTGACCCATATCTCGCCATTGATCGAAAAAACATAATTTGGGTGGGATTCGTGAGGCTTAGTGCTAACGACCTTATTCAAGTTTTCGTCTTTAGAAAATTTATGAAACGCTTCTTTGCCGAGGGTGTTCGTCACCTTCAGCAAATTGCCTTTCATGTCGAACTCCATAAGAGCATCGAGACCCGTATTGACCACATACAACTTATCGTCGTGCTGCGCTACGTGGTGAATGTCATGAAACAACGGATGGTTCAACTTGCTGCGAACGCTATAATCCTTCCGGTCCACGAAGAGTACCTCGGTACTCACCCCCAAAAGGATCTCCTCCTCGGTGACGGTCATGGTCGTAAACCCAATACTCGGCATATTGTCGAATGTGTATTCGGGTGGCGTTACGTAAGATAATTTTGGAGTATATATTTGCTTTTGAAAATCGATCTCAGCGATCTCGGCCCGTTTCAGCTTTTTTCCAGCCGACAGGAATTCACTGAGTTTCCTGGGTATGCCCCCTGATACTATAAATTTCTCCCCCATTAAAATTTGTTTTACAGTATCATCCCGGCAGCCACCGTCTCATGTGTTGCGTCGTCTATCAGTATAAAACTTCCTGTGATCCTGTTATCACGGTATTCATCGATCATCAACGGCCGTGTGGTCCGGATCTTTACGCGTGAGATATCATTCATCTGTAGTTCCTTATCGTCTGTTTCCCTGTTGTAGGTATTGATATCGATCTTGTACGTTACTTCCTTGATCATCGCCTTCTGTTCGTTCGAAGTGTGCATGATCGTATACTTTGCACGCGGCCTGGCCGGTTCGTTATTCAGCCAGCACAGCATCGCATCGAATTCCTGTAAGGCCTCCGGCTTATTGTTGGTGCGTACGATCATATCCCCCCTGCCGACATCAATATCGTCTTCGAGGGTGATGGAAACCGACATAGGCGCGTAGGCTTCTTCGATCGTTCCGTCTATGGTGTCTATGGACTTGATCACTGATGTAAACCCGGAAGGCATCACGGTTATCTTGTCACCGGGCCTGAAGATACCGCTCGCAACCCGGCCGGCATATCCTCGATAATCGATATATCCTTCGCGTTGCGGACGCAATACGGTTTGAACCGGGAAACGTCCGTCGATCTTGTTCAGGTCACTACTGATGTGCATATGCTCCAGGGTGTGCAGCAAAGGTGCCCCCTGGTACCATTCCATATTCTCGGAACGGTTCACCACATTATCGCCATTGAGAGCACTTATGGGTAAAAATTGAATGTCCTTTACATATAACTTGGAAGAGAATTCCTCGAATTGCACAATGATATTCTCATAAACATCCTCGCTGTAATCCACCAGGTCCATCTTGTTGATGCACACGATTATGTGTGGTATCTGAAGTAAAGAGGCTATGAACGCATGCCGCTTGGTTTGTTCGATGACCCCGTTCCTGGCATCCACCAGGATAATAGCCGCGTTCGCTGTGGACGCACCCGTAACCATATTTCGGGTGTATTGGATATGCCCTGGTGTATCCGCTATGATAAATTTTCGTTTTGGGGTTGTGAAATAGCGGTAGGCAACATCGATGGTTATCCCCTGCTCACGTTCATCTCTGAGACCATCGGTAAATAGTGCGAGATCCACCCCCTCGTGGCCTTTTCGCTTACTGGTGGTTTCCACTGCTTCAAGCTGATCTTCAAAGATGGCCTTGCTGTCGTATAGCAATCGTCCAATTAATGTACTTTTCCCGTCATCCACGCTTCCCGCGGTTGTAAAGCGTAGTAATTGATTATTATCGATCTGGGTTGATGCGTTCATTTTTATGCTGAATTTAAATCGTCGGTTTGTTTAGGCTTAGTAAGGATTAAAAATACCCCTGTCGCTTACGGTCTTCCATGGCCGTTTCACTTCGCTTATCATCACTTCGGTTACCTCTTTCGGTTTGTTTCATTGCCGAAACTTCAGCAACGATCTTCTCAAGAGAATCTGCATCACTCTCGATCCCACCGGTTATTGTGATGTCCCCAAGGGTACGGAAACGTATCTTTTTGGTTTCGATCTGTTCGTCCTCATCCAGTTTCAGGTGTTCCGAAACAGGAATCCAGGATTGCTGGCGCCACACTACTTTGCGCTCATGGGCATAATAGAGTGATGGAATACTGATATTCTCACGAAGTATGTAGTTCCACACGTCCATTTCGGTCCAGTTACTGATCGGGAAAGCCCTGAAGTGCTCACCTTCGAAGTGTTTACCATTCAGGATGTTCCACAGTTCCGGGCGTTGGTTCTTCGGGTCCCATTGCCCGAAATCATCGCGGTGAGAAAAGAACCGTTCTTTGGCTCTCGCCTTTTCTTCATCACGTCGCCCACCACCGATCGCACAATCCACCTTGTGATTCTCAATAGCGTCGAGCAGGGTGGTGATTTGCAGTGCATTCCTTGTCGCATTCTTACCTTTCTCCTCTGCTACCCTCCCGGTATCGATAGATTCCTGCACGGATCCTACGATCAGCCTGGCTCCCAGCGACTCGATCAGGTCATCCCTGAACTTGATGGTCTCGGGAAAATTATGACCGGTATCCACGTGCATCAGGGGGAACGGAATACGTGAAGGGTAAAAAGCCTTCTTCGCCAGGTGTGTAACCACTATCGAGTCTTTTCCTCCTGAAAACAATATCACCGGATTCTGGAATTGGGCCCATACCTCCCTAAGGATAAAAATGGCTTCCGACTCCAATTCGTCCAGGTAATTCAAATAATACTTGCTCATTCTACTTCGCGAGTTTAGTTTTAATATGTTCTACTATTTCTGAAACGGCCTCATCCACCGTTTTCTGTGTTGTATCGATCTCAATATCCGGATTCTCCGGGGCCTCATAAGGGGCATTGATCCCAGTGAAATTCAGAATCTCACCTGCGCGTGCTTTTGCATAAAGCCCTTTCACATCTCTCCGCTCACACTCCTCCAGTGGGGTGTTCACAAAGATCTCAATGAAATTCTCAGCTCCGACGATATTCCTGATATTCTCCCTGTCAACCTTATACGGTGAAACGAATGCAGCTAACACAACAAGACCGGCATCTACCATCAGGTTGGCAACTTCCGCGATCCTGCGGATATTCTCCGTGCGATCCTCAGGCGTGAATGTAAGATTGTTGTTCAGGCCCTTTCTCACATTATCTCCGTCCAGCGCATAAGTATGTACGCCATTAGTTACCAAAGCTTTTTCCACTGCATTGGCGATGGTTGACTTCCCGGATCCGGATAAGCCGGTAAACCACATCAGAAAGGAGCCGTGTCCCTTTAGAGAAGTACGGTTTGCTTTACTTATACTGAATTGATGTGGAATTATATTCTCCTGCATTATCGCTTGAATCGTTTTAGGAAATAATTACGTATGCGCCCCAAAGGCAGTTTCAACCACAATCGTTCGTGGAAATAATAAAGTACAAATTTAGTAAATAGCTCCGTTAGGGCGATAAAAAGTGCTATTTCATCGAAACTTTCCAGGATAGCCCCCGAGATCACGAAGGTCATGGACGTAGCAACCACCCGCCATGATATGGACTTGTATATCGTGCTCAGCTTAGTAACCGTCCCGCCCTTTCGGACATTCTGCCAAACTCTCTCATGAATATAATAAACGAAAAGCTTAAGTAAAAATTCGGCGGCACCAATCTTCAAGGCGTTCTCCAGGCTGCAATGACCAAACAAACAAGTGATCAGCAACGCTACGAGTACCGTATCCGTAGTGGCGATCACACGCCAGGAGATACCTTTCAGAATACTTCGCAGATGCGATTCCTGTTTATACTTTGCCATGATCAGATGGTGACGAGAAAATAAGGGTTCAGCAGGTTCTCCTTGTTATAACGCATTGGTTCCCTGTTTGCTTCCTGCAATACTTTTACTCCGGCAGCTTCACAGATCGCCTGGCCTGCCGCGGTGTCCCACTCCATCGTTGGTGCATATCTAGGGTAGATGTGAGCATTCCCTTCTGCAACAAGGCAAAACTTCAGTGAGCTCCCTCTTGATACGATCTCGACCTCGCTATTTTCCTCGATCCCCGAAATAAAAGCACGGGTATCGTCATTCAGGTGAGAACGGCTACCTACTACTTTAACAGGTGGATTCATTCCTTCAAAAGGAGAAAGAGGTGCGGCACTTTCCACGATTTCCTCAATAGTATCACCCTGCTCAACTGTCGCTTTCATGGCCCGGGAACCATCTTCAGAAGAAAAATACAATGTCCTGTCCACCGGCACATAGATCACCCCAAGGACAGGATTTCCATCTTCCACCAGTGCAATATTAACCGTAAATTCACCATTACGCTTGACGAATTCCTTGGTCCCATCCAAAGGATCCACGATCCAGCAACGGTTCCAATGTTTTCTTTCCGAATAGGAGATCTGTTTATTCTCCTCACTTATTATAGGAATATCTGTCTTTTCCAGGTAGGTGTTGATAACCTCGTTGGCGTTCTTATCTGCAATGGTCAGTGGCGAGTTATCCCCTTTCAACTCAACGTTGAAATCGGTTGCGTATACCTTCATTATCTCAAGTCCGCCATCAATCGCTGCACGAAGGGCGATGTGAAGATTGGTTTTCATGATCAGGGCCGTTTTTCAAGGGGACAAAGCTACAACAAATAGGATAAAATCTACCATATTTCAATACATATTATACCTTTGCTATTGGTTCGCAACTTCGATTTAACCCTATGAAAATTAGCCCGATAATATACCGCACTTTATTGCTTTCGATGTTCTCTGTAAGCGTGATCAATTGTCAGAATTCCCTGAAAATGAAAACCATTCATTCCCTGCCAAAGGTCTTTGAGGAAATCAGCGGGTTCGAATCCACCACAGCGGGCGGACTACTTTGGTCCGTGAACGATAGCGGGAACGAGGCGAAACTCTACGGCTACAACCCGGTGTCGAACAATATAGATCGCAGCATCGCTATCGAAAATGGTTCAAACGTCGACTGGGAGGATGTTGCAGCCGATCCTGGCGGTAACATTTATATCGGCGACTTCGGAAATAATAGTAACAAGCGTAAGGACCTGGTGATCTATAGAATTTCGCCCGACAGCACAACAGGAGATAGACAAAAAGCCGAAAAGATCAGGTTTCGTTACGAGGATCAGAAGAAATTCCCACCGAAGCGCAAAGATCGAAATTTCGATGTGGAAGCCTTTATTTACTACCGAAACTGCCTTTACCTGTTCACTAAGAATCGCAGTTCGAAGTTCGACGGCACAATGAATATTTACAGTATTCCACCGGAACCGGGCAATCATACCGCAACATTGATAGGCAGTTACAAGACCTGCGAAGACCAGAAGAAATGTGTTATTACCGGGGCGAGCATAAACAAGGATATGGATATGATCGCTCTGCTGGGGTATGATAAGGTTTGGTTGTTGTCTGAATTCGAAGGTGATGATTTCTTTGGTGGGAAGGTCGAGCAGATCCTACTTCAGCAGGATACACAAACCGAGAGTATTTCCTTTAAAAACGATTCTACGCTTTATATCGCCGATGAACGTACCGGGATTCATGGAGGCAACCTCTACGAGCTTTCCTTAAAATAAAAAGCCCCTCCAGGATTGAAGGGGCCTAAAACTAACCAATATAATCCCTTTATGAAAAAACTTCTTACACCGTTTTAAACACTATATCAGGATTACGAGACCAAATAAACGACACATTTCAGTGTTATAAAAACTTTTGACCAATGTGAAAATGTGTTTTCGGTCAACAACCCGATTACTGGTTAAAATTCATTCTCAAACAGGAAATTTAGGATCGAAAATGATCAGAGACTGATGCCAAATCCGAAGGACACTCTCATCCCGTCGTCACCACTGAAGATACCCAACTCACCAGAAATAGAATCAACTGCGTTAATAATGATTCCTCCTCCAAGATCATCATGCCATGTGTTCGAATTTTCTCCATCCAACCACACGCGTCCGATATCGTACCCACCGAAAACACTTAGTTTTAAAGGCAAAAGACCTGATTTGAACTTCACGAGTTTGTAGATCATATCACCTCTGAACGCAAGCGCACTTTCACCACTGAATCGTTCCGTCCTGTATCCCCTTAGACCGGTGTTGGCCCCAAGCACAGCAGCCTGGTAGAACTCGAATGAATCACCGATATTGAATTGTCCCTGGGTTTTTGTCCGCAGAACAAGTTTCCGATCCCTCGTGAGCGCATTGTAGAATTCGAGAGAGGGTTTGATATATCCGAAGGTCCGCTCTGTATCCTCAAAATTCATGGTGACTCCGGCGTTAATACTGAAAAACATACCCCTGGTGGGTACCACTTTAGTATCGAAACCTTCATAGCTGTAAATGACGTCTACATTCCCAAAGAACTTCCTGTCATCAAAAAACGCCGGATCCTCGATCTCAGTGGCTATGAAACGATCATCTGTTGGTTCTACTTCGATGGTTTCGAGTTCACCGGTTATTTCGATCCGACTCCCATAATGGCCATTTTTCACGGCACCGAGTTTTACACTTTTTATAGCGGTTTTCACACGGTTGAAATCCAAACCAAGCTCATCGTCCATGTTCATGGTTTCATTTCCAAATCCAAAGAAATTCCTGGTGAAATTCTCGGAGGTAAATCGGCCACCCACCAGGATATTCCATTTATTCAGCACATTGGCAAATTCGCCTGTGTATGCCAGGTCGAATCCTTCTGTCGCAAAGAAATATCCCCCGCGGAAGCTGTGCTTTACCTGG
Source organism: Bacteroidia bacterium (assembly GCA_030431695.1). Taxonomy (GTDB): domain Bacteria; phylum Bacteroidota; class Bacteroidia; order Flavobacteriales; family Flavobacteriaceae; genus Pukyongia. The sequence goes on from JAUIIU010000016.1 coordinate 9,014, forward strand.
AATGGATCGTTCTTGAATCCTCTCACGGAACTTGTCACACTTAAACCGACACGCATACCGTCATCAGGGTTAGCACCGATGCTTGGAACAAAATTGGTCACACCGTCGATATATTTATCGTAGCGATAGATATTGTAACGATAATTATCCCTGAAATTAATATTTGCATTCCCGTCTTCAACAACAGTATTAGGCTTTGTACGATGATCGTACACCTTTACTCTTCTGCCATTCTCAATCGTATAACTGTCGTTGTTCTGTCCGCCTATGATCCGCAACCGCACGGGATTGTTCGGTTTTCCTTTTACCTCTATGACATCATCATCATCCAGTCCATAAACCCATATCTCGCTGGTTTCGTTACTGTTTACCTGCCTGCTTTTAAATGGCGGCTGAACTTCTCCCCCCTTGATTCGGGAAATGTTGATGGTCGTGTTATTGTTACCCCTTATAATCTCAATATGATCATCTTTATCAGTTCCCGTAAGGACAACCAACTTGGAAAGGTGCTTATAATAGGTCTGAGCGAATTCCACCAACTGGGATCTTCTCGATCGCAGCATCCGCTTTATCTCTTCTGAAGTAGTATCCTGAACTTCGGGTGGAAGTTTGGCGAATGCACGATCGATCACTTCGTCGCTCAGATGCTCTTCGATATACTTCGCCTGTTGTATCCATACGTCTTTCCCGGAAGACTGTGTGAAGGTGCGGTCGATCTTTATACCGGCAAGGTTTATCCACTTGTGATCCTTCAAGTCTTTGTCGTATTTCTGAAATTGCTGGGTACTCGGGATTATGAGTTTCATGAATCCAAGCAGGAAGCCGTCATAATTGGAAAAAACCTGGTCCCTGTCCCTTGGAATTGGCCTATAAACTCGTTCATCTTCAGAAATATCGAATCGCGACCAGCGCCACTGGTCCTGATGCCTGTCCCAATCACCCAATAACATATCAAAAAGTCGCGCTCTGATGAACAACTCCTCATCCATCCGGTATTTTTCGTCCTTTCTAAGATTTTCCAGCACATCACTTGTGCTCTCAATAGCATCGGGTTTGCCGAATGAGGCCACGTCAAGGAATCCATCGTCCGGACGTTCTTCAAGGATATACAATTCATCACCGAATTCATCATTGTACTTACCAAGAGCCTTGTGTTTCGGCATATAGAACAAATACGGATTGGTGTGGTACAGATCGATCGCATCCGAAAGATCCGGGATAACGAAGGCTCCGTATGGATGACTGGAGGTATAGAAGTCCAGTACGGCATCCTCCGTAATGGTTTCCCTGAAATCCTCCTCTACATAGGTCGATTTGAAAACCACACTCTGAAGGAATTGCACCGCACTTTTCTTTACTGCTCGAAGCGCAAAATTCCTGCCTTTTTTATCGACCAGCCTGAGAGATCTCGTTTGATGACCACCTCCCTTCCTGTCGATGGAAAACCCACCGTAGAGTTCATCCAGTGTTCGTACCGGTACTGTAACATCCGTACCATAGATATAGCGGTAGTGGTCTCCCCAGAACCATTCGTAGCCATCGCTTTTATCTGTTGCTTCATTGTCGTAGATAGAGGTGGTAATTTGTTCCGGAAATGCATCTTTCAGATGACTTCCGTCGAATTCCGCATCAGGTGGATATACTTCAGAAGAAAACATCAAGGTGGGTACACCGCCTTCAGCATCGTAAAATTTCACCACCGAAGCACCGCTTTTCATGATCTCCAGTACCGCGAAACCCTGTTCTCCACTGGCAAAAAGCGAACCTTTCCCAAGATTTACCGGGCCACGTTTTGAGCCCGATCCGGAAACGATCTGTTTCAATCCGTCTAGGTCTATATACTGAAGTGTATGTTCATGACCCGAAACAAAGACCACTTTGTCGTTTCCTGCCGCCATTGTGATCAGGCGCTGCATCAATTCGTTATATCGTTTATTATACCTGTCCTGTGGTGATACTCCACCCTGCGACCTTAACAACGTTATAAGACTGGCAAGCCCGGGAATGGGGATGTTGTTGTCTGAAGCAAAAATGTGCCGATTGAAATTAAAGTAACCGCCATGGAGTCCGTAAGTGAGCGCAGGGTGATGCATAGCGATGACCACCGTCTTCTCGTTATTATCCTTTAGTTTGTCCTCAATCTCGAGGAAAAAGCCCTTACGGGTCTTTATGTCGCAATCGTCGTTTATCGTTGGGTGTTTGTCCCAATCTGAGATATACCACTGCGTGTCCAGTATGAGTAATTCTACCGATTCGGAAAGGGAGATATTCTCAACGGCACATCCGTTCTCAGGTTGAAAGGCCTCGTTATCGTCCAGGCCGTCCTCTACGAATTCTTCCTGTTGCTTCAACCCGGAAAGTCCATTACTGTACCAGTCATGGTTACCAGGGATAACAATAGTATTCCCATCGAATTTCAGGGCAGCGTCCAGTTGGACCTGGATTCGGTGTTCGGCAATTTTGCGATCCGGTGCATCCTTTTTCGGGAGTCCATCCTCGTAGATATTGTCACCGAGGAACAACAACAGGTCTTTCTTAGTGTCTTTTTCTGAAACGAGCTGTTCGAAAGCCTTCAGGGCATCGGTGCTTTCTCCTTCTTCCGCCGCCCCTGCGTCGCCGATCAGGTAGATCCTTTTCTCAACTTCAGATGAAACCGTCATCCCATCCGTTTTTTGCACCCCGGGAGCGTACTTAACTTTGTAGCTTCCACAACTTAACAATAGTATTGGAAGTACAACTGTTACGGTTCTCTTAAAAAGCTTCATAGTGATGGAGTGGGCGATAATTTTTAGTAATTTGTGACCCTAAATATAACACCAATGAGCGACATTGTACAGAAGACGGATGATTATATTTTAAATCTGTTCAAGGATGAACTTCCGTCCTCTTTCCTGTATCACAACTACACTCACACCAAGCGAGTGTTCAAAAGTGTCAATGAGATCATCGAGGATATCGAACTTAAGGACGATCAGGTCCTGATACTGAAACTTGCAGCATTGTTACACGATGCGGGTTATATAAACACCAGGGATGATCATGAAGAGGAAAGTGTTCGCATAGCCAGGGAATATCTCACTTCTTTGGAAGTAGACCAGGAGATCATCGATGGTGTCGCACAGTGTATTCTGGCAACGAAGTTCGAGGGATCACCCAAGAACGAACTGGAAGAGATCATTCGGGATGCGGATGCTTCTCACTTCGGAAAGGACTATTTCGAAGAGGCCAGTGAATTTCTCCGACAGGAACTCATTGCCCAGGATATCCACACTTACAGTCCCAGGGACTGGCGGGATGAGAATATTCGCGTACTTGTGGAGGAGCACCAATTTTACACAGAATATGCGTTAAAAAACTGGCAACCCCAGAAAGAACAGAACCTGGCCAAACTCATGAAGGCCAGGAAGAAACAGAAGAAGAAGATCAAGCAGGAGAAGATGAAGGCCGAGCTAAAAGCGCGTTACAAGGATGCAAGTCCGGAGCGCGGAATTCAGACCTTCTACAGGGTTGCACTTCGGAATCATATCAAACTGAGTGATATTGCCGACACCAAGGCGAACATACTTCTATCCGTAAATGCAATCATCATTTCACTGGTGCTTGCCAACCTGCTATCAAAATTAGACACCAACCCATTCCTGATCGCACCTTCGGCCATTTTTGTTATTTCGAGTACGGTTAGTATGATACTGGCGGTAATAGCCACGCGGCCAAACGTTACCCGGGGTGAATTCACCGAGGAGGATGTGAAGAACAAATCGGTGAATCTTACGTTCTTCGGAAATTTCCACAAAATGGAACTGTCTCAGTACCAGTGGGCCATAAAAGAGTTACTGAAGGACAGGGAATACGTATACTCCTCACTTACCAAGGACCTTTATTTTCTAGGGAAGGTGTTGGACAGGAAATACCGTATACTACGCTGGACTTACACCATCTTCGTATTGGGTATCATCATATCCATCATCGCTTTCGCAGTGTCCTTTGCTTTGTGGGGACAACCGGTCTCGGTAGATAACCTCGTTAATTAGGACTTGATCTGCTCCATGAGGTCTTCGTAGGTATAGTATTCTTTTTCCTTTCCTTTTTTCTTTTTTGAATACAATACATTTACGCGGATAGCCTTGAGCCCGGTGACTCCCTGAAGGTCCTCCAGTTCAAGGATCTCTACATCGGAGTTGAGTAATTTCTTATGCTGAAGGAAACTGATATACTTCAGATACTCTCGCTCATCTTCACGTTGTGAATAGATAATAGTGATCTTGCCCGGCTGGGTGATACGTTCGTTCGTACCTTTTATATTGGCCTTGTCAACACGTTTTTTCACCACCTCGTAGCGCGCATTATAGGTTCCGTCCACGTCGAAACGCTTTTCATCCATACGGAAACGCAGTGCAAGTGAGGTATTGAATACCAGGATCATGGAAGATACATCCATCTTCACCGGAAGTTTATTCTTGAGGTGATAAAAGCTGTTCTCCATCTCGCACATAGCCTGTAGTTGCCACAGACGGAGGTTATACAGGTAGATCTTATTGAAACTGTCGTTCTTGGTGATAGACTCTCCTATGTATAGGTTGTGCTCAACTCCATCAGTCTTGAATCGCTCGTAGTAATGCGGATACATCTGCTGAGCAGCAAGCTGTTTGGAATCCAGGATCTCTGCCATATGCTTGTTGACGAGCATTACTGAATCGTCATAATCCTTTCGATGTTTGTACACCAGGCCTTTGTCTGAATCGATCTCCTCGTAGTACTCTCGTATCAATTCGGCGAGAACGGTACTTTTCTCGGAAAGGTGATCGTACATAGGTACTATCTCGGTCCGAAGGAAAGTAAGCACTCTTCGTTCAGTATCCACCTCGAGATCATTCGTTATCTCTTCGAGGTATTTCTCTATACGGTAGATCAGTTGCTCGTAAATTGGGAGTTCCTCTACTTTGAGGATACGTTCGATGATCCTCCGAACATGTTTAAGTTGAAGCACCAGGTCTAGTTTCGTTGCTTCGTTTCGCGCTGTAGATGAACTTTTAATGTCGATCTGACCATACAGGGGATACACATCCTTGAACACGATCTCCCTGAATGAAGACGGGGTGTCGTTATAGTATTTAGAACGTATTACCCGCTCGGCCTCTTTTCGGAATTTCCAGTGTACACTTGGGTGAATGGACGTACACTCACTCTGAATCATCAGTTCGATCTCGTTCCGCTCGCGTTCGATTGCCTGCCTTACAGAATCTACAAGGAACGGTAGTATATCTCGTAACTTATTTGCATTAATCGAATTTAACTCCTGGGCATTGGGAGAGACGATCTCCATCACCCCAAGCAAGATGCCCTGACTAACCAATGGCGCTATTATCGCACTTCCTATCTTCTGCTTGGAAAGTGATTTGAACAGTGGATTTCTGGGAGATGCTTTGTGCGCTTTCGCCACATCCGACACCGAGAATACTTCGTTCTTCTTAAAAAGAGTTTCATAGGAATGCGGACATAAGGACGAAAGACAGGAATCCGAATCTTTTCCGTTCAGAACAAAACTCTTGATATCATCGTGTACCGGTGGTTTCTGGAAAACACCTTCATCCTCATCAAACATCGCATAACCTACATCAAGGGAAGGTAAACTGAAGATTGACCTAATGATGTTCCTGAAATCCGCTACAAATTTTTCCTCTTTGGAATCTTTGGCGATCAGACTTTCCTTGAAACTGGAAATGGAAACATCCATTGTCGCATCGTACATATTTGCGATCACAAAACCTTTAAAGAGCCAGCTGCTTGGCGGAAATTTTTCTTTCCACAGATCGATATTCTGAAAATTATCGATCAATTCAGCAACATCTTCAGGAGTAATATCGATGGATTCATCCGTCTTCTCTATTTCAACATAATCGACATTGTACAGAACCTTGTAATATCGCATCACACCGTTAGCATCCGGTATATTGTAGTAAAACGGCCTGCGGAAATCGACCTTGTATCCATAGTAGGAATTGAGGATCATCGCACAACCCATGATATAAGCCTCATTCTCGTCGAAATTATTCAACTGTGCCTTGAAGTCATCACCGGCATGGGCTATAATGTTCTTAAATCGTTCAGAAGACTTGAATATGACAAATCGATATGGAATGGAGGCTATCTTGATTTCGTTCGTCGCCAGGATATCAGCAAAGAAATCCTCCAACACAAGGTCTACCTGTTCCTGGTGTTTCCCAAGCTCTTCTTCATTGTCGAATCCATCCGACAATACCGGGTATTCTTCAGCTACCTTTAGAATCTCCTCCGCCCGCTTACGCTGAAAACCACCCATCGAATCCAAATTCTGACGGTATGACGAAAATAGTTTCCGAAAACTTACTTCAATTTTCAAAGGAAATTGAGATGTAGTAGTTTTTTCTTTCATTATCAGTGGTTTACAGGTCTAAATTAATCAAAATTAATGATGCTGTCCTATTAACTCGTACAATTAACAAATATTTGAGCGTTCAAATTTTGTGACGAAGAAAATACAACTATTTTTGTATCCAAATACTTACTTATGAGACGCTTTTTTGCCTCGATCATTACACTTTTACTTCTTTCTTGTGCTACAGATTCAGATTCCTATAAATTAAGCGGAACTGCTGAAGGAGTAGCAGACGGTACTGAAATCGTAGTTTATAACCTGGAAGACAATAACCAGCCAGTCGCCGTAGACACCCTTATCGTTCAGAAAGGCGCTTTTAGTGCAAGTTATCCGAAAACAGATAAACTCATCTTAGGTTACCTTGCGCTCGAAAACCCGCAGGGTTCTGTCGTTTTCTTCCCTGAAAATGAGGACTTGAAGGTGACTATCTACAAAGACAGTATGCAAAAAAGTTATGTTTCCGGTGGTCGCCAAAACGAGATGTACCGCGAATACAGTACAAAGATAAGTGAATTTAACGGTATCAAACGCACCAATGCCCAGCGATATCAGCAGGCTCGAAGGGAGCAGGATAATTTACTTTCAGTACAAATTCAGCAGGAGAATAGTCAACTATTGCTTGAAGAACAGAACTACAAGCTTGGTTTTGTGAATGAGAATAAGAATTCCATCTTCTCACTGATGGTCGTAGCCGAAATGTTGAAGCGAAAGGAGATCAACGCCGAAGAAGCAGGTAATTTCCTTAATAATCTTCCTCCTAAAACCGCCGCCTCTCAAATTGCGGCTACCCTAAAGGAGAGCGTTGCAAGGATGAACAGGGCAGGTATTGGAAGTGTAGCTCCGGATTTTACGGCACCTACCCCATCCGGTGAAATGTTGTCACTCAATGAGACCCTGGGAAAATACACCATTATCGATTTCTGGGCCTCATGGTGCAAACCCTGCAGGATCGAGAATCCAAACGTTGTGCGGGTTTATGAAAAGTATCATGACAAAGGCCTGAATATCGTGAGTATTTCACTGGATCGCGCGGGTCATAAAGACAGATGGGTACAGGCGATCGAAGACGATAAGATGGACTGGTATCACGTGTCCAATCTTAAGTTCTGGCAGGATCCCATCGCCAAGGATTATAATGTAAGTGCCATCCCCGCCACTTTCCTTGTGGATGAATCGGGAACCATTATTGCCAAGAACCTTCGCGGACCGGCCCTTGAAACTAAAATTGCGTCCTTACTGGGGCCTGTTTCAGAGTAATTCGAAATTGATATAGACCACCACCCTGATCTCCATTTCGCCGGGAGCCATGGTTTGCTCGCCTCCAGATGAGGCATCCATTGCCATCGTTGTTCGCAGCATCTTTGGCTGGGGAATGCTCTGTGAGGTCTCACGGATCGAAATTGCTTTTCCTACTTTCTGATCTAGAACACCGGCGTACTCCACAGCTTTTTGCTTGGCGTGAGCGACGGCTTTTTTTCTGGCTTCCGACTGTAATTCGGCACTCTTCGAGGAGGAGAACATGATCCCGTCTATACGATTGATCCCGCTGGTGAGGAGTCCGTCCATGACGGTCTCGTACTTATCAAGGTTGGTAAGTTTCACCGAGATCGATTGGTTAGCAGCAAAGTGATAGGACTTTGAATTGTAATCGTAGTTCTTACTCAGCTGAATATATTCCGTCCTCACATATTTATCGTCAATCTTTTGTTTTTTCAGAAAGGAAAGTACATCGCTGACGATCTTGTCGTTTTCCCGCTTTAGTTCCCTGGCATCATTCCCGGTATTTTCTACCCGCAGCCTGATGGTAACTTCATCCGGAACCACGTTAACGATACCTTCACCGGAAACTTCAACCAGCGGTGTTATTGTATTTTGAGACATAAGTGTTGTTGTTAAAAGTAAAATGAATATGGATAAGGTTGTTTTCATGATATGATTTTTCAGATTTTTCCAAGTTTGTGTAATATGAACAAAAGAACAATTGGCACCGCCAGCAAGGCAACGATCCACAGGTTGGTTTGTAACAGCATTGGCACAAAGGCAATCGTTAAAACATAGCCTGCTATCGCACCACCGAAATGGGCGTCATGTCCGATATTTCCCAGGCGGGAACGCATACCGTAGATTGAATACAACAAGTATGCCAGTCCGAAGAGCCAAGCCGGAAATCTAACCGGGATGAAGAAAAAACCAAGTCGCATTTCCGGGTAAAGCAGAATGGCCGCGTACAATACCCCCATCACAGCCCCGCTGGCACCAACAGCGCTGTAGTGATATTCATCTTTGTGAAAATAGAACGACAAGAGGTTACCAACCACCAGGCTTGCCAGGTAGATAAGTACAAACTTGATCACCCCTACCGCCGCGATGACTACGTCGGCGAAGAAGTAAAGCGTAAGCATATTGAACAACAGGTGTGAATAATCCACATGCAGAAAGCCCGAAGTGAACATCCGGATCTGTTCGCCTCTCCGTATTCCCGCTATGTTGAATTTATACTTTTCAAAGAAAGTAAAATCACTGAAGCCCTTCAGTGAAATCAATACGTTTGCCACAATGATCACAATTGTTGCGGGATGGATGTTCTGCATATATGTTTCTGAAATCGATTCCTACTTACAATGCAATAAATTTAGTTAGTTTTGCTCTAAATTTACCTATGCATCAACTGGTTTATCTGATTCTGTACCCATTGCTTTGGCTAACATCACTGTTTCCGATGCGCCTGCTCTATATTAAATCGGATATTCTCGCATTTATTGTTTACCGCGTGGTAGGTTATCGTAAGAAAGTTGTTCTCTCGAACCTCGAACTTGTCTTTCCAGACAAGTCTGTAAAAGAGCGTAAAGCGATCGCCGGTAGATTCTACACCCACCTTTGTGATATCATTTTTGAAACGATCAAGAATCTCACCATTTCCGAAAAGGAGGCGAATCGAAGATTTCACTACGAGAATCTGGAAATGATCGACGAACTCTACGAGAAGCGCCGATCGGTACTATTACTCTGCGGACACTATTCCAGCTGGGAATGGAGTGGGATACTCTCTAAACACATCAATCATAAAGGCCTTGCAGTCTATAAAAAGCTTCAGAACAAAGCCATGGACAGGATCATTCGAAAGATACGCGGTCGGTTTGGAGCAGAGATCGTTTCGAACAGGAAGATCTATGGCAAACTCTATCGCTTGTCACAGGATGATATCCCTTCGATGACCCTTATCCTTGCAGATCAAACGCCGAAACCCGGAGCATTCAAGCAGAGGGATACCTTTATGGGAATTGATGTTCCGGTGTTTACCGGTTCCGAAGAGATCGCAAAAAAGCTCGATTTCGCTTCGGTTTACCTGAAGGTTACAAAAATTAAAAGGGGTTACTACAATGCCTCGTTCGTTATGCTGGCCGAAGATCCTTCAAATTACCCGGATTATACCATAACAAGGAGATTCCTCGACGAGATCGAGCAGCAGATTGCAGATGCTCCCGAGTACTATCTCTGGTCACACAAGCGCTGGAAACTTCGCAATTAAAGATCGAACCAATTTGAACTCAGTGGAGAGTATGGAGTTTGTGCCTCTTTCCTGTGGGTGAATTTACCATTGTGGAATTCATAGTCCTCGGCCCACTCCGGATAATTCGCAGCTAATTCTATCAAACTATCACAAACGTAACTGATCTCCTCGTTGGAAGTTGTCGGATGTATGGAAACCCGAACCCAGCCCGGTTTCATCAAGAGGTTACCCTGTGACATCTTATAGATGATCTCGTCCGATGCGTCATGATCTATTCCAAGTAAATAATGACCATATGTGCCTGCGCAACTGCAGCCACCGCGGGTTTGAATTCCATAGCGATCGTTCAGCATTTTTACGGCCAGGTCGTGATGCATATTACCGATCAACAGTGATATAACGCCCAGCCGCTCTTTGTGATCGCCTGCCAGTATTTTGATACGCGGTTCGCTCGACAGCCTCTTAAAAATATAGCCGAGTAACTCCTCTTCCCGTTTCAGGATATTGGGCACGCCCATTTTTTCCTTTAGTTTGATGGCCAGGGAAGTCTTGATCACCTGAAGGAAGCCCGGTGTGCCGCCATCTTCCCTTTCCTCAATATTCTCGATGTACTTATGCGTCCCCCAGGGTGTGGTCCAGTCTACCGTACCACCGCCGGGACAATCCGGAACAAGGTTTGTATACAATTTCTTGTTGAAGATCAGCACTCCGCTGGATCCCGGGCCTCCGAGGAATTTATGTGGAGAAAGGAATATAGCATCCAGCGATTCCTTAGGATCTTCAGGATGCATATCAATATCAATATATGGAGCAGAACAGGCAAAATCCACAAAACACAGGCCGTTGTGTTCGTGCATCTTCTTGGCAATTGCATGATAAGGTGTTCGGGTGCCGGTTACATTGGAGCAACTGGTGACAGAGGCGATCCTGATCTCCCGATCCTTGTATTTCTCCAGCAATAGTTCCAGGTTTTCCATGCAGAACAACCCCTCTTCATTACACGGAATTACCTCAACTGTCGCAATGGTCTCCAGCCAGGAGGTCTGGTTGCTGTGATGTTCCATATGGGAAACAAAGACCACCGGGCGATGCTTTTCCTTTATCTCGAGCTGGTCCTTTACCTGTTCCGGTATCTTCAAACCCAGTAATCGCTGAAACTTATTCACAGCCCCGGTCATGCCGGTTCCTGTGGTAATCAACACGTCGTCTGCATTAGCGTTTACATGGTTCTTGATGATCTCGCGAGCCTTGTGATAGGCATGGGTCATTGCTGTGCCGGTTACCGCGGTTTCGGTATGTGTGTTGGCAACAAATGGCCCGAAGGTATCCCGCAACCTGTCTTCGATGGGTTTGTACAGGCGTCCGCTGGCCGTCCAGTCGGTGTAGACGATCTTCCTGGTGCCATATGGCGACTCAAATGTTTGATCAATCCCCAGAATATTCGCCCTGAAAGGCGCAAAATAAGCCTCTGTTTCCCTGGACAATATTTCCTGATTTGCGAGCATACCGTAGCGGTTGCTATAAATTTACTAAATCTTACCGATTTGCGATCTCTGTTAGTTCAGCAATAAAGGCATCGGTGATCTCATCTGCTTTTTGCTGAGATTTTGCCTCTGCGTATATTCGGATGATCGGTTCTGTATTGGATTTCCTGAGATGCACCCAATATTCGGGGAAATCGATCTTCACACCATCAATAGTATTGATCTCTTCTGAAGCGTAGCGGATCGTCATCTCTGAAAGTATGGCATCCACATCGAGTTCGGGAGTTAGTTCCACTTTTTTCTTACTGCTGAAATAGGCCGGGTACGTCTTCCGAAGTTCACTAACCGTACAATTCAATTCAGCAAGGTGACTCAGAAAAAGGGCTATACCCACAAGGCTGTCCCGACCGTAATGCAGATCAGGATAGATCACTCCGCCGTTTCCTTCACCTCCAATTACGGCATTGGTATCCTTCATCATCCGAACGACGTTGACCTCACCCACAGCACTTGCTGTATAAGTTCCGCCGTGCTTTTCTGTCACATCACGTAAAGCACGCGATGATGACATGTTCGATACGGTATTCCCGGGAGTTCGGCTCAGGACGTAATCGGCAACCGCCACCAGCGTATATTCCTCCCCGAACATTTCCCCGTGCTCATCGATAAATGCGAGTCGGTCCACATCCGGATCGACCACAATCCCGAAGTCGGCTTTTTCCTCCACCACTTCTTTCATGATATCACCAAGGTGTTCTTTCAATGGTTCAGGATTGTGCGGAAAATGTCCGTTGGGTTCGCAGTACAACTTCACGGGATGCACACCAAGTCGTTCCAAAAGCAACGGAACAGCTATACCTCCTGTAGAATTGACCCCGTCAACCACTACCCTGAAATTAGCTTTCCTGATGGCTTCAGTATTTACCAGTGGCAGTGCCAGGATCTCGTCAATGTGCATATCGATATACGCCTCATTCTTGGTGATATATCCCAGTTCATCCACTTCGGTAAATTCAACCTTACCCGATTCGGCTATATCCAGTATCTCCTGTCCTGCTTCAGCATTGAGAAACTCACCATTCATATCGAGAAGTTTAAGGGCGTTCCATTGTTTCGGGTTGTGACTTGCTGTGAGGATGATTCCACCATCCGCATGTTCCAGGGTCACGGCTACCTCCACGGTAGGTGTAGTAGATAACCCCAGGTCGATCACATGAATACCCAGGCCAACCAGGGTGTTCATCACCAACTGTTGGATCATCTCACCGGAAATCCGGGCATCGCGCCCCACTACTACGCGGTAGTTCTCTTTGTTTCGCTGTTTTTTTATGTAGGTACCATAGGCCGCTGCAAAGGCCACGGCGTCTATTGGGGTTAAATTATCACCTTGCCTGCCACCAATGGTGCCTCGAATTCCTGAAATAGATTTTATTAGGGTCATTCGTTCTTGAAGTTTGGCACAAAGATACTTTTTATAGTGCATAATCGCAGTTGGATTTTGTAAATTGTGGCGATGAATTTCCTTGCGCACATCTACCTTTCCGGCAATGACGATGGCATTATCCTGGGTAACTTCTTTGCCGACAGTGTCAAAGGCAAGAAATACCTGAAATACCCTCCGGACATTCAAAAGGGAATTCTTCTGCACAGGGCTATCGACAGCTATACCGACGCCCATCCCATTGTTCGCCTAAGTGGTAAACGACTTCGAAAGAACTACGGCCATTACAGCGGTGTTATCGTGGATATACTTTACGATCATTTCCTGGCTAAGAACTGGGCCGAATACCACAGTACGCCCTTGGATATCTTTGTAGAAGAATTTTATGAATTGCTTCGAAATAATTTTGAACTACTACCAGGCCGGACCAAGCGTATGATGCCTTATATGATCGCCGACAACTGGCTGCTGAGTTACGCCAGCATAGAGGGGATAAGTACTATACTCGCTCAGATGAATGTACGCACCAAGAACCGCTCCCGCATGAATTTTGCGGTGATAGAACTGGAAAAATACTACGACGAATTCGAAGAGGAATTCATGGCCTTCTTCGCCGAACTTATCGACTATTCCAAAAACAAACTGAAAGAACTATGAAACGGTACTTGTTCTATTTCCTGATTGTACTCCTGGCAGCATGTCGATCGGAACCTCAAAAATCGGTTCAACTTGTTCCGGAAAAAGGGGTGATCGCCCGGAATGCCATGGTCGTCTCTGCAAGGGAGGAAGCCTCTCGTATAGGTGTGGAGATCATGAAAAAAGGGGGTAATGCCTACGACGCCTCGGTGGCTGTGGAACTCGCCCTTGCCGTGAGCTATCCGTACGCCGGAAACCTGGGAGGTGGAGGATTTATGGTATATCGAACACAATACGGCGAACTGGGAAGTTTCGATTTCAGGGAAAAGGCTCCTATGGCCGCCACCAGGGATATGTACTTAGATGAGAACGGTGAGTTTCAGAAAGAATTAAGCAAGAAAGGAGGGCTGGCCGTTGGGGTTCCCGGGACCATTTCCGGCATGTTTGCTATCCATGATAAACTCGGAACACTACCCATGGAGGAACTGCTTCAGCCGGTGATCGACCTGGCAAATAACGGTTACGTTGTTACCCAAAGACAGGCAGAGCGGTTTAATAAATACAAAGATGAGTTCATTGCTGTAACCGGCGAGCCCTTTCTATATACGGGAGACATCAGAGAGGGTGATACCCTGAGGAATCCCGCATTGGCAAGAACGCTCGATCGAATTCTGGAGAACGGCCTGGCAGGTTTTTACAAAGGAAAAACGGCCGAAATCCTCGTAGATTTCATTCGCAAAAAAGGAGGGATCATTTCCCTGGAAGACCTGGATGCCTACGAAACGCAATGGCGGGAACCCTTGGTTTTTGAATACAAGGAGCTGGATATAATCTCGATGGCGCCACCATCCAGTGGCGGAATTTGCCTTGCCCAGATTCTGAAAATACTTGAACCCTACCCTATCAAGGATTACGGGCATAATTCTGTTAAGGCAATCCAATTGATCACCGAAGCCGAACGAAGGGCTTATGCCGACAGGAGCTACTACCTGGGTGACCCCGACTTTGTCGAAATTCCTGTGGATTCCTTGTTGGACGAAGCATACCTCAAGTCCAGGATGTCCGATTTCAGTTTTGAGAGAGCTACTCCTTCAGAAAACATTAAAACGGGCACAATAGTTACTTATGAAAGCGAAGAGACCACACATTATTCCATTGTCGATCAGTATGGAAACGCAGCCTCGGTAACCACAACGCTGAATTCAGCTTTTGGCTCGAAATTATACGTCAAGGAGCTCGGTTTTTTTCTGAATAACGAAATGGACGATTTCAGTGCAAAACCCGGCGAACCGAATATCTACGGGCTTATCGGTGGAGAAGCCAATGCCATAGCCCCTCAGAAACGCATGCTGAGTTCAATGACGCCGACCATAGTTGAAAAAGATGGCGAGTTGTGGATGGTTGTTGGAACACCTGGTGGAGCGACAATCATCACCTCGGTCCTGCAGGCCATTCTGAATGTGTATGAATTCGACATGAATATGCAGCAGGCTGTCAATGTACCCCGTTTTCATCACCAATGGCTGCCGGATGCCATACGTTACGAAAAAGGCCGTTTTCCCGATTCGTTAAAAACCCGACTAAATGCGTTGGGATACCCTGAAAACACAGAAGTTGATCCCATAATCGGAAAGATTGATGCTATTCTTATGTTATCGGATGGGACAATGGAAGGTGGCGCCGATCCCAGGGGAGACGACAAGGCCGTTGGATACTAGTTGTTTGTAAGAAAAATCCTTCCGTTAATCGATATTCTGAGCATCTCATCGAATTGTAGGTAAATTACTACATCTTGACAATTTATTGGCTAACTTTGATGTAGTTATTAACGTTACTAATTAACATCGCAAAATACCTGGTGTTCAGGGAAATTCGTTTCCCGGGCACTTTATCATTCTTATAGCCGAGCCCCTGCTATACTGCCCCGTTGCGATACTTATGTATGAGAAAGAGATCTTTCTTCCGGGATTTGTATGCGGTTATTCCACTTGTCTTTAGCGGCCTGTTGTGTATTGCCCTGATCTTCCTATTGCGACAAAAGGTCATCTCTACTCCTGAATTCGTTCAAACCCTCACCGATTTTTCAACAACTTTTATCAGCATCAGCGGTATACTGTCCGCGATAATCATGGTATACCTGGCATGGGCTGCGATGTCCCTGAAATCCACTAAGGAAGTGATCGTGGATAAGCTGGCACAGGTTACCGAACAGATGCATTATTTCAGGAACATCATAGAGATACTGTTCCGGTCCAAGATGTGGCTGCCAGGGCTGAGGGAATATATCGATGATGAATTCGAAGGGTTGAATTTCTTCGAAGTAAAGGAATTCTACAAAGGGAAGTCGAAGCTAGCGATCGAATTCCTCCAGGAAAACCACAATTACCAGGACACGGAAAATCTCTACCTCGAAATGAAATCACTGCTAATGACGAGTCCGAAGGACAAAAAGATCCCGGAGAACATAGTCTATCCGAAGGTCTACGACCAGGACATCGTTCAAAAGTGGCTGGAGCATAAATGCGGGTCCGGGTTGTGGTACTACTTCGGATATAAATACGGGATTTTCAAAGAGGCACTGGACTACAACGCTGTATTCGAAAGACACCAGGAAAAAGTTATGACCCTGGCCAATTCAATCGACAGTGAACATTTTGAAGACTCCTCCTTCAACGAGGTTTTCTTCTCCAAACTGGGTGAATACATGACCAAGGAGGTCATCCCTAAACTCTTCCAGTTCCAGGATAGATCGAACCGAAACGTCCCGGGCATGATGAGATACCTCTACCTGATCTTCCTGTTACTAGTTCTTTTCGGACTATTATTGCCCATTGTTGTCATGCTCTTCGAACTGCCGATTATTGCACTTATCGGGAGCTACGCCCTTGTCATCAGTATCATCTTCTTTATCGCCACCACCTTCTACCAGTTTATCTTCAGGGATGTCAATAATTAATCCCTGCAATTCAATTTATTGATCCACCAGATACTTCAGATTTCCGTTCTATTTGAGTACTTTTGCAAATTATGGTAAAAACGGAGGATTTTATTGAAGTTTTAGGGGCGAGGGTCCATAATCTGAAGGACATAGACGTCCGTATTCCGCGTGAGAACCTAGTGGTCATCACCGGTCTTTCGGGAAGCGGAAAATCATCTCTTGCCTTCGATACCATCTATGCCGAAGGTCAGCGCCGCTATATCGAAACCTTCTCGGCCTACGCCCGACAATTCCTCGGAAACCTGGAACGTCCGGATGTGGATAAGATCGACGGCCTGTCCCCGGTCATCGCCATTGAACAAAAGACCACGAGCAGGAGTCCGAGATCTACCGTTGGCACCATCACAGAGATCTACGATTTCCTTCGTCTCTTCTATGCCCGTGCCAGTGATGCCTATAGTTACAACACGGGTGAAAAGATGGTGAGTTACAGCGATGAGCAGATCAAGCAACTCATCATAAAAGAGTTCGAAGGGAAGAAAGTGAGCGTTCTGGCCCCAGTAGTGCGTTCCAGGAAGGGTCATTACAGGGAACTCTTCGAACAAATAGCCAAGCAGGGGTTTCTGAAAGTCCGGGTAGATGGTGAAGTCCTCGATATCGTGAAAGGGATGCGTATCGATCGCTATAAAACACACGACATAGAGATCGTTATTGATAGACTCAAGATCTCCGAAGACAGCGACAAGGACAAAAGGCTCACCGAAACCATACTCACTGCCATGTACCACGGGGATGACGTACTTATGGTGCTAGATAACGAAACCGACGAAATTCGGTTTTTCAGCAGGTCGCTTATGTGTCCGACATCCGGCATCTCCTACCCAAATCCCGAGCCGAACAATTTTTCGTTCAATTCTCCCAAGGGTATGTGCCCTACCTGTAAAGGTTTGGGTGAATTACACGAAGTGAACCTGGACAAAATAGTTCCGGACAAGAGCCTATCCATAAAACAAGGTGCGCTGGCTCCTCACGGACCGCAAAAGAGTAACTGGGTATTCAAACAACTCGAACTGATTGCAGAGCGATTCAAATTCCAACTGAGTGATCCTTTCAATTCGATTCCCGAAGAGGCAAAAGAAATGATCTTTCACGGTGGGAACGAAAAGTTTGAAGTGGAATCCAAAACGCTTGGGATAACACGGAGTTACAAGATAGATTTCGAAGGGGTGGCTACATTTCTTCAAAGTACCTTCGAAGCCAACGAGTCCAAATCACTGAGACGCTGGGCCAAAGAATACATGGATAAAATCCAATGCCCCGAATGCGGAGGCAGCCGTCTGCGAAAAGAATCTCTTTATTTCAAGGTGAATGGTAAGAACATCGCTGAATTGGCTCACATGGACGTGGTGGAACTAGCCGAATGGTTTGAAGACCTGGAAAACCACCTGAGCGAAACGCAGCTTAAAATCGCTTCGGAAATAATTAAAGAAGTAAGGAACAGGTTACAATTCCTTGTGGATGTGGGGCTTACATATCTTGCCTTGGATCGAAGCTCTAAGTCCTTATCAGGAGGAGAAGCGCAGAGGATCAGGCTTGCAACCCAAATAGGATCACAGCTTGTAGGAGTACTTTATATCCTTGATGAGCCCAGTATCGGACTACACCAGCGGGACAATCAAAAACTTATTCATTCCCTGATCTCGCTCAAGGAGATAGGCAATTCGGTGATTGTCGTCGAACATGACAAGGACATGATCGAACATGCCGATTATGTGATCGATATCGGTCCTGCTGCAGGACTTCACGGTGGCGAGATCGTTTCAGAAGGAACCCCGGAGGAGATTCAGAAACACGATACATTAACTTCCTCCTACCTGCGCGGAAGCAGGGAAATTGAAATTCCAAAGGAAAGAAGAGCGGGCAATGGAAAAAGCCTGGTGCTCGAAGGAGCCACCGGCAACAACCTCAAGGATATTGCGGTTAGCTTCCCTCTCGGAACCATGATAGGGGTCACAGGTGTGTCGGGTTCAGGGAAATCCACCCTGATCAATGAAACCCTCTACCCTATCCTGAATGCACATTTCTTCAACGGGGTTAAGAAACCGATGCCGTACAAGAAGATAAGCGGACTTAAAAATATCGATAAGGTGATCGACATCAACCAGTCCCCGATCGGTCGTACCCCCAGGTCCAATCCTGCCACCTATACCGGCGTCTTTTCAGAGATACGTTCGTTATTCGCTAAACTTCCCGAAGCCCAGATACGTGGATACAAACCGGGAAGGTTCAGTTTCAACGTGGCCGGCGGACGTTGTGAAACCTGTAAGGGTGGTGGTTTGAAGGTGATAGAGATGAACTTCCTTCCGGATGTGTACGTGGAATGTGAGACCTGCCAGGGAAAACGATTCAACCGGGAAACTCTCGAGATCCGATATAAGGGCCATTCTATCTACGATGTGCTTGAGATGACCATCGAAGAGGCCTGTGAATTCTTCGAACATATTCCGAAGATATACCGTAAACTAAAAACGATCAAGGATGTTGGGTTGGGCTATATCACCCTGGGGCAGCAATCAACGACGCTTTCAGGCGGTGAGGCGCAGCGGATCAAACTCGCGGCAGAGTTGTCCAAGCGCGACACAGGCAACACCTTCTACATACTCGATGAACCCACGACCGGCCTGCATTTCGAGGATATCCGGGTACTGCTGCTGGTACTGAATAAACTCGTGGACAAGGGAAATACCGTGCTGATCATTGAACACAACCTGGACGTGATCAAAACCGTGGATCACGTTATCGACATAGGTCCCGAAGGTGGTAAAAAAGGAGGAACCATCATGGCCGTAGGAACGCCCGAAGAGATCGTAGCCGGGAAAAAGGGCTACACCTCGGATTTCCTTAAAAAAGAACTACATTAGAGCCTTATTAACAGTAATGAGAAGCGAAAGTAAACACAAGAACTGGAATGAAGTAAAGACCAACGATTCCTGGGCGATCTTCAAGATCATGGGAGAGTTCGTTGGCGGGTATGAAAAATTGAGTCGGATTGGCCCCTGTGTTTCCATCTTCGGATCGGCGCGAACCAAACCGGACCATAAATACTATAAGTTAGCCGAACGTATTGCAAAGAAGATCACCGAGCACGGATACGGTATCATTACGGGTGGCGGCCCCGGGATCATGGAGGCGGGTAACCGAGGAGCTCACCTGGCAGGTGGAACTTCCGTAGGACTCAATATCACCTTACCTTTTGAGCAGCACGACAACCCGTATATCGACAGCGACAAGAGTATCGATTTCGATTATTTCTTTGTGCGGAAAGTCATGTTCGTGAAATATTCACAGGGATTTGTCGTCATGCCAGGCGGATTCGGTACGTTGGACGAATTCTTTGAAGCCTTCACACTTATCCAAACACATAAGATAGAACGTTTTCCGCTTATACTTGTTGGAACGGAATTCTGGACCGGATTGATGGATTGGATCAAACAGACCGTACTGCTGGATAACGGCAATATCAGTCCGGAGGACCTGGACCTTGTCCACATTGTGGATACGGAGGACGAAGTCCTGGATATCCTCAACGAATTTTACAATAAGTACAATCTCAGTCCGAACTTCTAACTTGCAGCTGCGTTTCATGATCTTCCGACTACCAAATTGGATCCTAATGCTATTCGCAAACGGCAGATTTTTTGCAAGAGGGCAGCATATACAGGTGGGGAAATCCGCATTGTTCTTGTTCTATTCTAAAACACTGAAGCATAATTGAATTTGAGGTGGTTGCTACATACTGCGTTATTTGTACTCTTCGGAATGATCCCGTTATGTGCGCAACACTCTATCACTATAGATGCCGAACTCATCCCGGCGCAAAATAAACTGAATAACTCCCAGGAGGTAGTTTACATTAACACTTCCGAAGATTTACTCACAGAAATATATTTTTTCGATTGGGCCAACAGTTTTTCCAGTAAAACCACGCCACTTGCGAAGCGATTTGCAGAGAACTACGACAGTTCGTTTCACTTCGAAAAGAAGGAGGACAGAGGGTTTACGGAAATATTCAGCATAAGTAACGAGAGCAACGAACCACTTTCATGGGAACGAGGTGAGGCGGTGGACATACTGAAAGTGAGCCTGTATAAACCCCTGGCACCGGGCGAATCCTGCACCCTGAAAATGTTGTATTCGGTAAAACTGCCGAACGATAAATTTACACGCTACGGTGTGACCAGGGAAGGAAATTTCAATCTCAGGTATTGGTTCCTTTCACCCGCTGATTACAATGGAAAGTGGCAGGTGTACAGCAATAAGAACACCGAAGACCTGTTGCTTTCTCCGTCCGATTTCCGCATTACACTCACAACACCATCGGCTTTTAAAGTAACTACCGACCTTAACGTACAGACTTCGGGAATCTCCGGGAATAAACGAATTTCTTTGCTTCAGGGTAGCCAGCGAATGAAAGCCAATATATTCCTGGAAAAGCGACTGAACTATGAAACGGTAGTCACAGACCGGCTCGAACTGATCACCGATATGAAGGACAAGAAGGTGAATTCGACCATGCGGGCCCTCACTGTGGACCGAATCACACAATTCCTGGCCGAAAAATTAGGTCCTTACCCGTTTCCGAAGATGGTGGTAAGCGAGGTGGAATACCGAAACAACCCGGTCTACGGCCTGAACCAACTACCGGATTTCATCAGTCCGTTCCCCGACGGCTTCGAGTACGATATGGAACTGCTGAAAACAGCGACTGCCAATTATCTTGAAAACTCGCTGGTGCTGCACCCAAGAGAAGATTACTGGCTTTACAGTGCTATCCAGATCTACCTGATGATGGAGTATGTGGACACCTATTATCCAAATATGAAACTGCTGGGAACGCTGAGTAATTTCTGGATCATCAACTGGTCTCATGCCTCCGATCTTGAATTCAACGACCAGTATCCCCTCCTCTACCTCAACATGGCGAGGAACAACCTGCATCAATCTTTAACAACTCCAAAGGACTCACTAACAAAATTCAACAAGAATATTGCAAACGGTTATTACGGTGGAGACGGTTTGCATTACCTGTCCGATTACCTCGGAAAGGACGCCCTCCATAAAGCCATATCCGGATTCTACCAGAAATCATTATTGAAAAAAACTTCTTCGGAAGATTTCCGACTGGAACTCCGGCAACACACGGACCTGCCGGTGGATTGGTTCTTCGACAGTTATGTAGCCGAACGAACTACCATCGATTTCAAGATCACCAAAGTGAAGAAACTTGGCGACTCCCTCGACGTTAGCATACGTAACCGCAGGGAACATGCCATGCCGGTATCCTTGTATGGTGTGAACAAGGATAGTACAGTATTCAAACAATGGATCGCACCCGTGGATAGTGTGGTTACAGTTCGCGTGCCTTCTGAGAATGTTCGGAAACTGGTGCTTAACAAAGAGGCAAATATTCCGGAATACAACCAAAGGAACAATACAAAGAACCTGAATGGTTTACTGAACAGGCCAATTCAATTCCGACTATTCCAGGATGTCGAGGACCCAAAATACAACCAGCTTTTCTTCATGCCGGTTTTCGAGTATAATCTTTACGATGGCTTTACAATTGGTCCGAAATTGTACAACAAGACCGTCCTTCCGAAAGGAATCCATTACAAGGTAGAACCTCAGTTCGGGTTCAGGTCCAAGACCCTCGTGGGCAATGGTTCGATCATCTATACCCAGCCCTACCCGGGTAAACTCTTCGCTATGCGAATTGGCCTTAGCGGAAGTTATTTTTCCTACGACAACGGACTGTTCTACAAGCGATTCACTCCTTTCCTGAGACTTGCATTTCGGCAAAAGGATCTTCGGGATAATGAAAAACAATTCATCAACATCAGGAATGTAAATGTCTCAAGGGACAGCAACCCCAATGACCCCGACCAGGAACCTAATTACAGCGTGTTGAACGTTCAGTATGTGTTCTCCAACCCAAACCTGATCCATTATTTCCGAAGTGCGCTGGACTATCAATTGGCAAGAGACTTTTCAAAGATCTCGGCCACTTTTGAGTATCGAAAATTATTTCTGAACAACCGACAGCTGAACCTGCGTTTCTTTGCAGGGGCCTTCCTGTTCAACCATTCACCGAGGGACGACGACTACTTTAGTTTTGCTCTCGACCGACCCACAGACTACCTCTTCGATTACAACTACTACGGGAGAAGCGAGGCCAGTGGATTGTTCAGTCAGCAGATCATCATTGCCGAAGGTGGCTTCAAATCAAAGCTGCAGCCTGCATTCGCAAATAGCTGGATGATGACCATGAATGCCAGCACCAATATCTGGAAATGGGTATATGCCTACGGTGATGTTGGATTGGTCCACAACCGCGGAGTGGGCGGAGGAACCGAAGCCGTTTACGATACCGGAGTTCGTCTCAGCCTGGTGGCCGATTATTTCGAAGTGTTCTTCCCGCTCTATTCAAACCTCGGTTGGGAACCCGGCCTGGGGAATTACGACCAGCGCATAAGATTTATAGTAACTTTAAGTCCGAAAACCCTCCTGAGTCTGTTCACGAGAGAGTGGTATTGATCCTTCAGCATGAAAACATTTCTAAACGATTGGCGCCTTATCATCCTGCTATGCCTTACGCTTGGACTTGCACCTTATTACCCGGAGCCACACTTGTGGGGAAAGATCCGATGGATTGCCGGTGGTGCGGTTGGAATGAAACCGATGGACTGGTTTGATACCCTCTGGCATTCGTTGCCATTCTTTTTGCTGATTCGATTAATATTTATTAAATTGATAAAAAAGTAAGTAATTATAGCTAATTCGTTGATTTATTCTCAATTTTTTAGCATTTTCGGCCGTTGTATTTTTCGATGGTATTTACTACTTTTGTTTTGATCAATTCCTAGTCCATGCAAACAAATCCTGATACAGATAAGAACCTTTCTTTTGATGATTTTAAATCTGAAGTTATCAATGATTACAGGATAGCGGTCACCAGTAGGGAATGTAGCCTGTTGGGCCGGCGCGAGGTACTTACCGGGAAGGCGAAGTTCGGGATTTTTGGGGACGGAAAGGAAGTGCCGCAACTGGCATGGGCCAAAGTGTTCCGAGATGGCGACTGGCGAAGCGGTTACTATCGCGACCAGACCTTCATGATGTCGATAGGTAAGCTAACCGTCGAACAGTTCTTTGCAGGCCTGTATGCACATACCGAGATCGATGCGGATCCTATGAGTGCGGGCAGACAGATGGGGGGGCATTTTACCACTCACAGCCTGAACGAAGACGGAAGCTGGAAGGACCTTACAGCTCAAAAGAACAGCAGCCCGGACATCTCTCCCACGGCCGGACAAATGCCAAGATTACTGGGGTTGGCACAGGCTTCCAAGATGTTCCGAAACGATCCCGCCCTGAAACACCTCACAAATTTTTCCGTCAATGGGAATGAGGTTGCCTGGGGTACCATTGGAAACGCCAGCACCAGCGAAGGACTGTTTTGGGAGACTATAAACGCGGCAGGAGTACTGCAGGTTCCTATGGTGATGTGTGTTTGGGACGATGAGTACGGTATTTCGGTTCACGCGAAGCACCAGACAACCAAGGAGAACATATCGGAAATTCTTTCTGGATTTCAACGAACGGAAACAGAGAACGGATACGAGATCATTCGCGTAGCCGGTTGGGACTACCCGGCACTCATCGAAGCCTTTCAAAAAGCAAGCGCAGTGGCCAGGGAAGAACATGTACCGGTCCTTATTCATGTTAGGGAACTTACACAGCCCCAGGGGCACTCCACCAGTGGTTCCCACGAAAGATATAAAAGCGATGAGCGCCTTGCGTGGGAACGAGAGTACGATTGTAATCTCAAAATGCGGGAATGGATGATCGCCAGTAACCTGGCTACCGCTGAAGAACTGGATGCACTTGAGAAAACGATAAAAAAAGAGGTAAGGGATGCCAAAAAAGATTCCTGGCAAGCCTTTATGCTGCCACAGCAGAAAGAACAGCAGGAAGCCCTCACACTTATCGGGAACCTGGCGGAGAATTCGCCCAACCGCATCTTTATTGAAAAACTTGGCAAAGAGCTTCAATCTCAGAAAGAACCACTTCGAAGGGATATAATGGCCATTGCCCGAAAGGCGCTGAGGTATGTTGTCTCTGAAGATTCTACGGAAAAAAAGCAATTGCAGGACTGGATCGATAATTATTTTGAGATCCTCCAACCTAAATACAGTTCTCACCTTTACTCCGAAATGCCGAACAAGGCCACCAACATAGCTGAGGTACTCCCTTCCTACAATGAGGACGCTGCCGAGGTAGACGGCAGGGTTGTGCTAAGAGATAACTTCGATCACATCTTCAGCAATTACCCGGAAACCATGGTCTTTGGGGAAGACAGTGGTGAGATCGGTGATGTGAACCAGGGACTTGAAGGCCTACAGGCCAAGCACGGCAAACATCGGGTAGCCGATACAGGCATCCGTGAGGCAACGATACTCGGACAGGGAATCGGATTGGCCATGAGGGGATTACGGCCAATCGCAGAGATCCAGTACCTTGATTATATACTTTACTGCCTTCAGATCATGAGTGACGACCTGGCAACGGTGCGATACAGAACGCTTGGCAAACAAAAGGCACCATTGATCGTACGAACCCGTGGTCATCGCCTGGAAGGAATCTGGCATAGTGGTTCACAGATGGCAGGACTGATCCATCTGCTGCGGGGAATGTATATACTGGTACCAAGGAACATGACCAAGGCCGCCGGATTCTACAACACCTTGTTGCAAAGCGACGAACCTGCTGTGATCGTAGAATGCCTCAACGGTTACCGATTAAAGGAAAAAATGCCTACCAACCTGGGCGAATTCCGAACGCCTATCGGTGTGGTGGAAACGGTAAAAGAAGGAACCGATATCACCCTGGTTTCCTACGGAAGCACCCTGAGAGTTGTGGAAGAAGCCGCTCGGGACCTGCTTCAGCTGGGGATCGACGCAGAGATCATCGATGTGCAATCACTGCTACCACTTGATCTCGATCATAGAATGGTGGAAAGTGTCAAAAAGACAAACAGGCTGCTCGTGATCGATGAGGACGTTCCAGGAGGTGCTTCAGCGTATATTCTGAATCATATCCTGGATGAGCAAGGTGGTTATCGCTACCTGGACAGTAAGCCGCAGGCGCTTACCGCAAGGGACCACAGGCCTCCATATGGTACGGACGGAGACTATTTTTCCAAGCCTTCGGCAGAAGATGTGTTTGAAAAGGTGTATGCGATCATGCACGAATCCAATCCGGGTGATTTTCCGAAACTGAGATAATTCTTCAGAAAAAAACACAATAAAATTTCTTTTATTCAGAAATTATCAGATATTTGAAACAGTAATTCAGCTAAAAACAAGTGATGTTACTTTCCAATCTATTTAATAATAACAATAATAACGGAATGCCGTAGCAAAAACTTGTCGCGATATATTGCCCGTCAGGTTTTGTGATCTGACGGGTTTTTTTTTGAATCGTAGACCTGTGATCTACAGCAAAAGCCACAATTTTATAAAGCAGGTGGCTCAACTAACTAACGAATAAAGAATAAAACTATGTGTGGAATTGTTTGTGCCTTCGACCTAAAGCAGCCTTCGGAAACGCTGCGTCCTCAACTACTATCCATGGCGAAATGTATTCGCCATCGGGGTCCCGACTGGAGCGGTATCTACAACGATGAGAGAACTATCATGGCGCATGAACGCCTTGCGATCGTCGACCCTACCTCGGGGAAACAACCCCTCTTTTCGGAAGATAAGAAACTGATCCTCGCCGCTAATGGTGAGATCTACAACCACAGGGAGCTTCGGAAACCTTATGAAGGCAATTATAATTTCCAGACCCATTCCGATTGTGAAGTGATACTTGCACTGTACAAAGACAAGGGTACTTCCTTTCTCGATGAACTTAACGGTATCTTCGGGTTTGCCTTATACGATGTGGAAAATGACGCGTATCTCGTGGCAAGGGATCATATGGGGATCATCCCTCTATACATGGGTTGGGATATGCATGGCACCTTTTATGTTGCTTCTGAACTAAAGGCTCTGGAAGGAGTTTGTACCAAGATCGAACTATTTCCCCCGGGCCATTACCTGTACAGTAAGGACGGTGAAATTAAAAAATGGTATACGCGGGACTGGATGGATTTCGAGAATGTGAAGGACAACGAATCCTCTATAGAAGAGCTCAGGAATGCATTGGACGCAGCTGTTCACAGACAACTGATGAGTGATGTTCCCTACGGTGTGTTGCTTTCCGGGGGACTGGATTCTTCCATTACCTCTGCTCTTGCAAAGAAATATGCCGACAAACGAATTGAGGATGACGATAAGGAAAGTGCCTGGTGGCCGAGACTGCACTCCTTTGCCACAGGGCTGGAAGGATCTCCGGACCTAGCTGCTGCTCAAAAGGTAGCCGATCACCTGGGAACCGTTCACCACGAGGTTAAATTTACGATCCAGGAAGGGATGGATGCCATTCGGGATGTGATCTATCATCTGGAAACCTACGATATCACAACGGTTCGCGCCTCTACTCCCATGTATCTTATGGCCAGGGCGATCAAGGCCATGGGGATCAAGATGGTGTTGAGCGGTGAAGGAAGCGATGAGATCTTCGGGGGATATCTGTATTTTCACAAGGCTCCTAACGCCGAGGAATTTCATAAAGAAACCGTACGTAAACTGGATAAGCTTCACCAATACGATTGCCTGCGTGCCAACAAATCACTTGCGGCCTGGGGAATTGAAGGACGTGTACCTTTCCTCGATAAGGAGTTTATGGATGTTGCAATGCGATTGAATCCGAAGGATAAAATGATCACTGAAGGACGGATGGAAAAATGGATCCTGCGCAAGGCGTTCGAAGACATGTTGCCGGAAAGTGTTGCGTGGCGACAGAAGGAACAATTCAGTGATGGTGTGGGGTACAGCTGGATCGATACCCTTAAGGAAATGGTGAATGAAAAGGTTAGTGACGAACAAATGGCGAACGCTCACTTCCGTTTCCCTATCCAGACACCCACCAGCAAGGAGGAGTTTTATTATCGTACTATTTTCGAAGAACATTTCCCCAGCGATACAGCGGCCTTAAGTGTTCCATCGGTTCCATCGGTGGCCTGCAGCAGCCCGATAGCGCTTGAATGGGATGAAAGCTTTAAGAACATGAATGATCCCAGTGGGCGAGCCGTGGCAAAGGTTCATGATGATGCTTACGAAAAATAAGTCTGACTCATCCAGTTATAGTTCGAACAGTTGTATCCGGTTGTTATCAGGGTCCTTAAAGACCACTGTTCTTTTGCCCGAGACCGGATCACGAACAATGTCTTCGAGAAGTATGATTTCTTTTTTGTAAAGGTGTGTTTTCCATTGATCGAAATTACGCACTTTTAAACCTACTTTAAACAGACCACGAATACGGTTTTTGTCCTGAAACGGTTCAAGGGCTTCGGAAGGTGATATAGCCGAAGCAAGTTCGATCAGTTCAAATTGCAGATCATTCCCTGCCAGGTTTGATTGCTCGATCCCCCGTTCCGGGATTTCTGTGCGATTGACCACCTCAAGCCCGAATACTTCGGAATATCATGAAATGGAAGTTTCCATATCGGACACAATCACTGCGGTAAAAAATCCTTCGACTTCGCCTGGCCCATTGTTTTGAGCCACGTGGTTAAAGCTCAGAAAAAGTGACAGGATCAGGAAAGAGCGGCACATTGTCCTTTTAGCTACGGCAACCATTTTTTATCGAAGTTCGGTTTCCTTTTTTCGAGGAACGCATCACGACCCTCCTTGGCTTCATCGGTCATATAGGCCAGTCGGGTAGCTTCCCCGGCAAACACCTGCTGTCCTACCATACCATCGTCGGTGAGGTTCATGGCGAATTTCAGCATCTTTATGGAAATCGGCGATTTCGCCAGGATCTCCCGGGCCCATTCGAAGGCAGTCGCTTCCAATTCGGCATGAGGAATCACCGCGTTCACCATGCCCATCTCATAAGCTTCACGGGCGCTGTAGTTCCTTCCGAGGAAGAAAATCTCCCTGGCCTTCTTCTGCCCTACCATCTTCGCCAGGTAGGCACTTCCGTAGCCACCATCAAAACTGGTGACATCCGCGTCGGTCTGCTTGAATATGGCGTGCTCCTCGCTGGCCAGGGTCAGGTCGCAAACCACATGCAGACTATGTCCTCCACCAACGGCCCAACCCGGGACCACGGCAATCACCGCTTTCGGCATAAACCTGATCAGCCGTTGTACTTCCAGGATGTTCAGGCGATGATAACCATCCTGCCCTACATACCCCTGGTGACCACGCGCACTTTGGTCGCCACCACTGCAAAAGCTGTACACACCGTCTTTTGGGGAAGGGCCTTCGGCCGATAACAACACTACTCCAATACTGGTGTCTTCCTGGGCATCGTGGAAAGCGTCCAGTAATTCCGAAGTAGTATGCGGACGAAATGCATTTCTGACTTCAGGGCGATTGAAGGCTATTCTTGCGACGCCGTCGCACTTTTTGTAGGTGATATCGGTATATTCCTTGGCTGTTTTCCAGTTCGGTGTGCTCATATTTTATATTTTTATCAAAGATAAAACTAATTCTTTTCAATCCTCGTTCTTAAGAGCAGTACAGCTTTACCGACGAGACTAAAAATTCATCATGAAATATATTGTCAGCATTCTTTGCATCGCGCTTTCCACAAGCCTGTTCGCCCAGCAGCCTTATACCTTCAACACAGTGATCGACCTGGAGACCACCCCGGTGATCAGCCAGGGTCGTACCGGGACCTGCTGGAGCTTTTCAAGTACTTCCTTCCTTGAATCGGAGATCATTCGACTTAGCGGGAAGCAGATCGACCTTTCGGAGATGTACACGGTTCGAAACACCTACCCGAAGAAAGCGGAGAACTTCGTGATGCGACAGGGAAAGGCCCAGTTCAGTGAAGGTGGGCTGGCCCATGATGTGATCAATTCTGTTCGCGATTACGGACTCGTTCCCCAACAGGCGTATTCGGGTATGCTGGAAGGGCAACATGGGCACAACCACGCAGAACTCGCGGCAATATTGCGATCTATGGTGGAAACCTATGTGGACAATCCGGGGAGAAAACTCAGCAAACACTGGGATGATGCTATAGAAGCTGTGCTCGATGTGTATATGGGTGAGAATCCTACAAGTTTCAGTTATGAAGGGAAACAATATACACCGCAGTCTTTCCTGGAAATGACCGGCATCGAACCCGACGATTACGTGACCATCACTTCATTCAGTCATGCTCCTTTCTATTCGGAATTCATTCTGAATATCCCGGACAACTGGAGCTACGGCGCCATGTACAATGTTCCTTTGGACGAAATGATGCAAAGCATAGATCACGCCCTGGAAAAGGGATTCACGGTGGAACTGGATTGTGATGTCAGTGAGCGTACATTCTCATCGAAGGATGGGGTTGCGGTAATTCCGAAGGATTCGGACAATAATATCAAGGCGTTGCAAGGTTTGTATCCCGAAATGGCCATCAGCCAGGAATACCGCCAGGATGAATTCGAGAACTTCACCACCACGGATGATCACCTGATGCATATCACGGGGATATTGAGGGATCAGAACGGAACAAAATACTACAAGGTTAAGAACAGTTGGGGAACAGATGCCCAGCGAAACGCCAATGGTGGTTATGTATATTTCAGTGAATCATATATGCGCCTGAAAGCTATTAGCATAATGATCCACAAGGATGCCGTTCCCCAGGCAACTGCCAAAAAGTTAAATTTATAAGAAGAAATAACTGCTTCGGAATCATTTTTGATAGATTTGTCAACATGAAAAAGGCGCTATTCATACTTTTTTTTCTACCCTTACTTTCGTTTGGGCAAAACGACCTTGAATCGCGCTATTTCACCATAAATGAAAATTCCTTGCCGTCTGTCGAGGAATTGACGATCATCAACTACGACCTTCCAAAGATCAACAAGAAGGTTGATATCAGGGATTTTGCAAATCTGAATGTCGACAATTACCGCACCAAGGTTGATATGGTTGGCGCCCTGGCGTCTGAAAATCGACAGGCACCATCTTTCGTCGATATCAAAGAGATTCAGTCGGAGTTTACCGGTTTTGGCGCAGATAAGAATTACCGTTCGGATGGTAAAACCCGTGTCACGAATACGGTCTATAATGAAATGCGGGGATTGAGCCTGCTAGATCCATGTCCACCCTTCGGGGTTTGTGCTCGATGTGCTCCCTATCGCATGGGAAGAGGCTTCTGATGAACCCCTATTTATATCGCCAGCTGGTCAGGTCTGCTCCCGGAGGGGCAGATTCCATTATCCGCTTCATGATCTTCGGAACATACATACTGTTGTATTGGAGTCGGGATAAATGATTAGGCAGGTCCGGGTTCCCGTTCCAGCAGTGCTCATCACCATCACCGTAAGCTACTTCTCCTTCGTAGTACGGATCTGTTGTGCTTTCGAGAAAGTCTTCCATCAGGTAGACCGCGTTGTTCAGGTAATAGTTATCCATATCGCCACAATAGATATGGATCTTTCCTCTCAACTTCTCTCCCAGCTTGCTCCAATCCCGCTCCAGTATATACCGAAGATCGTAATTCTCCTGCCAGTACACCGCAACCTCATGATCTATATCACCCGTGTACTTGTCCCATAGTCGCTTCGGATAACCATCCGCTCCCTGGGGAGAGTATGTGGCTTCCCAAATATCCCACTGCTGTCCGGAACGTGATTTGTCGCCCAGGACCAATTCAAGGTGATTGTAATCTTTAACCGTGGTACTGATCTGGCCAAGATAATCCCTGCGTCCGGGAACTTCTATTTTGCGGAATTGACTTTCGTAATAGTACGCGTTATCAGCTTCATAAATATTCGTTAGGCAGTAGGCTCGAAAATCGATAGGGTCCGGGCAGGCGGCAAAACAACCGTTGTACTCATCGGGGTATTTCACCTGTACAGCCAGAGCTTCCCAACCCCCGGTAGAGCCTCCGTAGAGGAACCTGGACCATCCTTCGCCTATCCCCCTGAACTTGTCTTCGATAAAGGGGATCAGCTCATGTGTTATCGCATCACCATAAGGCCCTTGTGAAGCAGAGTTTACCGCGTAGCTGTCGTCGTAATAAGGCGTGGGATGCTGAATTTCAATTATAATGAATCGCGGAAATTCCTCACTGATCCAACGCTGGTAGAACTTGTATGCCTCTTCTTGCTGGACAAGGTTATAGCCTTCAACTCCGAAGCGCTCCGAGTAAACCGGTTCGGTGTTTGGATCCGGGGGCGTGGTTCGCCAGTCACCAAAATCGGACGGAAAATGACCGTGAAATATCATCAACGGGTAGCGAGCTTCCGGATGTTCGTCGAAGCCTTTTGGCAAAAGCACATGTGCTCCCAGGTACATATCCCTGCCCCAGAATTCGGAGAGTTTGTTAGACTTCATCCTGATGTGCTTGATCCATTCGGTATCCTTAGGCTCTTCAATTGGAGGAATTACCTGGTCGATGGTCAAGGAAAGATCGATTGAATTTTCATCAATGTTTAAAGAAACCGGCATGTTGTAGATATTGCCCGGCGAACGATTCCACTGCTGCCCTTCCCCGTTGTCCATGGGTAGTTTGACGGTGTGCCCGGTGGACAGCTCAAAGGTTTCGTATACATGAAGTAACGCCTGTGCCTGGTAAGTTCCCTTCGGTAGGTCGGAAAGACTCTCGAGTGGATATCCGAAGTCTTCAGAATCAAACTCGATCACATCACCGGGTTTCATGCCTTCAACATTTTTACCGAAGATCAGTTGGGTATCCAGCCCGTTATTGATCTGAAATCTAGGTTCAGCATCACTATTTGTGGATAGCATCAGGAGTAAACGTCCGTCCACCGAGTCCATTTCGAGGTTTTCGGACAACTTCACGGAAATACTGGGAGAAGAAGTTTCAGCAGTATTACAACTAAGGATAAATGAGGCGAACAGCAGGAGGAAGAAGAATCTGTACATTAGTTATGAGTTGGTTTCTCATAAAAATACAAATTCTCAAACGATACGTATACCGTCTTTTTCAATAATAATGAGTTTGCTCTTGTACAAACTTCCGATCGCCTTCTTAAAACTCTTTTTACTGATACCTAGTTCATTTTTGATGGCCTCGGGATCCGACTTGTCGTGCAATGGCATAAAACCGCCGGCTGCATTTAATTCTTCCAGGACATATTCTGCATTTGGTTCAATACTCCTGTATCCTGGTGTCTGAAGGACAACATCCACCTTGTTGTCTTCCCGAATTTTCTTCACAAACGCCTTCATGCGATCACCACTGCGAATATCTTCGAAGATATCCTCCATATAGATCAACCCCTTATGCAGTCCATTGATGATCACGTTGGCGCCCTTTTCGGTAATGTGGGTAACGAGGATCTCGACTTCGTCGAATTTCTTTATGGTTAATTCTGAATTATCCAGGAATCTCTGGGTCTTACTCGAAGCAGTCAATCTGTTGGTCTTCTCGTCAAGGTAGAGATACACTACATACCAGCTCCCTGATTTCATGGGGCGGGCTTGTTCCTTATATGGTACAAAGAGCTGCTTTTCCAGGCCCCAGTCCATGAACGCCCCGAATTTGTTCACATCACTACATCGCAAATAACCAAATTCATTTAATCGGATCTCCGGTTCTAGTGTGGTCGCTATCGGACGTTCTTCGTTATCCAGGTATACAAAAACATCAAGTTGATCCCCGATCTCAAAAGATCCCGGTTTGTATTTATGTGGTAACAATACTTCGTCTCCTTCTTCATTTCCAAGGTAGAGGCCGGGATCTGTGTCCCTGAGTATCTTAAGATTCTGGTTCTGTCCAAGTTGCAACATGGCCGCAAAGTTAAATATTTAATCCCTCAAACATCTGTTGGAATTTGAAATATATTGTGTAAATTCATCCCAATGAATCTAACCAATCCCCACAACCTCACAAGTCCGGTTGCATTGAATCATGTACTGGAAACAGAGTTGGTTACGGCTTATTTTTATAGCAATATTGTTGTTGTTGAAGCCCATGAAGGTGTAACCCTCTCGTACAAAACGGCTTTCTCACTACTGGTGAAAGGCCTGCAGTTCACATTGAGCAAACCCTTTGTCTACATTTCAAACAGGGTCAATTCCTATAGCCTGAACCCGAACGATTACATCTACCTGGAGAAGATCCCAACACTAAAAGGAATAGCGATCGTTGCTCCCTCCGAGCTGGGTAAACAAAACGCCGAACTGGAGCTGAACTTCTTCAAGAAACCCATGGAGATCTTTGATGAAATGAATGATGCATTCGAGTGGGCAAAGATGATCGTGGAAAGCTCGCGCTAGCAGTTAACTGATGTACTGGAAGTAATCGCGAAGGATCTTATCGTTTACTTCCGAAGGAGTGAAGATCTCAAGTAATTTTGGTCGATGTGAATCATTGAAGAACTCTTTCAGGTTTGAAAACAATTCCCCTTCATTCCTTGCTGAATGATATTCCACTTCATACATCTCACATAATTTCGAAGCATTCAAGTTGTGAGAGGTCTCGAAGTATTCCTCGAATTTATCTGCTTCCTTAGCCCCGGGGAGTATCCGAAAGATCCCCCCTCCCGAATTGTTCACCACTATTATCCTGAAATTATCGGGAATATAATTGTTCCAAAGAGCGTTGCTGTCGTAGAAAAAACTAAGGTCGCCACTTACCAGTACCGTCGGTAGACCAGACCCAACCGCTGCCCCTATGGCTGTACTGGTGCTTCCGTCTATGCCGCTGGTTCCCCTGTTACAAAATACGTTCAGTGAAGGTTCTATAGGAAACAACTGCGAATATCGCACTGCGGCACTATTGGCGATTTGCAATTGGTACCCGGAAGGAATCGATTCGAATATCTTCTGGTACGCCTTGAAATCGGAATACGGGATCTCCACCTCGTATCGATGATGCATTTTTAGTCGATGATTCTTTATTTCCAGCCAATTATCCCTGTATCCAAACTTGTTACGCCCTGTGTCTTCCAGTAATTCTTCGAAAAAATGATCCGGCCGCATTTTCACATGTTCAGTCAGGGAGAAGTAAGTGTTGTAGGCCTTTTTTTGATCGATATGCCAGTGGTGTTCGGGTTGGTATTTCCGTAGAAATGATTTCACCTTTTTGGAGATCACCATGCCCCCCAGGGTGATAAGCACCTCCGGCTGCAATTCCTTCAAACCATCATCATCCAGTGAAAAGATCATCTGATCGATGGCAGGAAAAAAGTTCTTATGATGAATATTGGAAGTAGTTTCGGTAAAAATTATCACTTCAGGATCCTGTGCCAGCCAGTCGATTAGCTCTTCAGACAGCGAACCCGGTTTCATCACGCCCATCAGGATCATCTTGCGCTTGGAAGCTGTCCAAATGTTTCTAAGTGTCTTAAAATTTGGGATGTCATCCTCCGGTGGACGGGCAGGGACATGCTGTGGCCGAACTTCGAGATCCTCCACCTTTTCGTAAAGCGGTTCGTTGAAAGGCGCATTGATATGCACCGGGCCTCTAAGTTCTATGGCCATATTCAAAGCTATATTGATCTCGGTTTCATTCTGAAGCTGGGCCTCGTCCTTATCGTCGCAATTCGCACTGTACAAGATATGCTTTCCATAAACCCCTTTCTGCTTGATGGTCTGTCCATCCCCTACTTCGATTAGATGTTCCGGACGGTCCGCACTGATCACCACCAGGGGAATATCGCTGTAATAAGCCTCTGCTACCGCAGGAAAATAGTTTAGCAAGGCCGATCCCGAAGTACAAACCAGGGCGACAGGCCTGTCCAGCTGTTGTGCAAGTCCCAGTGCAAAGAAGGCAGCGCAGCGTTCATCAACGATGCTGAAGGTATTGAACTGGCTGTGTTCGGTAAAACCAATCGTTAGCGGGGCATTCCTCGAACCCGGTGAAATGACTACATGATCGATCTCCTTGACCAGGCAAAGCTGGGTGATCGTCTGGGAGAGGCGCTTACTGGAAAAATTCATTCTGGCAAAGGTACAAAGGCAAAGGAAGATTTTAAAGAAACGGATGCAGTAGTTTCAGCATGGGGATCTGTTTCCTGCAGGTCTCCAACCATTCGTCATCGGGGCTGGAATCACTTGTTATACCGCCACCTGTATAAAGGATGGCAGAATGGTCTTCAATACGCATGCAGCGCAGGTTTACAAAGAGATCCGTTTTGTCCGTTTCACCGGACACCGGGCCAATAAACCCCGTGTAGAACGAACGGTCATATCCTTCATTTTGCTGAATGAATTCCAACGCTTCAAACCCGGGTGCACCGCAAACTGCTGGCGTAGGGTGAAGTTCCCGGGCGAGATCCCACCAGTTGTATTGTGGTTTCAGGACACCTGAAATGTCCGTTCTCAGATGTTCCAGGTTCCCGGCCTGAACAGTTTTTACTTCGGAAACATCCAGGGATCGGGAAAAAGGTGTGAG
>JAUIIU010000089.1 GCA_030431695.1 Bacteroidia bacterium
ATCGGTCATGGAGTGCACCATGGTCTCGCTTTGTCCGACGCCCACGGTCTCAATGATAATGATTTCGAACCCGGCTGCTTCACAGAGAATAATAGCCTCGCGCGTTTTCCTGGCCACACCACCAAGCGAAGTACCGCTGGCCGAAGGTCTGATAAAGGCCCTTTCGTCTTTCACCAGTTCTTCCATCCTGGTCTTATCGCCCAGTATACTACCCTTGCTCAGCTTGCTGCTTGGGTCTACCGCCAGTACAGCTACATTAAGTCCCTGCTCCGTATAGAGTTTCCCGAAACTTTCGATGAAGGTGCTTTTCCCAACTCCCGGCACCCCGGTTATACCGATCCTGAGGGCACCATTGGTATGTGGCAGGCATTTTTCCAAAAGTTCACTGGCCTGTTCCCTGTGTTTGGGATGATTACTTTCCACCAGGGTAATGGCCCGGCTAAGCGCACTTTTGTTCCCGGCCAGAAGATCATCCAGCAGTTCACTAACTTTTATGGTCTTCTTTCGCCTGGCTTTGGCTAATTCGGCAGAAGTCTGGCTCATCGAAGAAGGTTGTTCAACTCCTTCCATCTCGTGCATCGCGCCAGTATTTTTTGAAGATTTTGCCACGAAGTGAAGTTATAACATTTTTATAAATTTAATATTCTTTGCAACAGTCGAAATTATGTGTCGTCTTTAAACCGAACAGCAACCAAAAAACCATCATCTGTGGCGGATTCGTTACTTATTGAGAATTGCAAAAAGCAAGATCGAAAAGCGCAAATGGCACTTTATAAAAAGTACTGTGATGGGATGTTTATTGTTGCACACAGGTATATGAAGGATGCCGCCGCCGCAGAGGACGCATTGCAGGAAGCGTTTATCAAAGCGTTTCAAAAGATCGACCAGTTCAAAGGGGACGTCACCTTTGGCGCCTGGTTGAAAAGGATCGTCATCAATCGCTGCCTGGATATCATCAAGGCTCGCAAGATGGAGGTTCAGTCGCTGGACGAAGGAGTTCTTCACATAGCGGATAGTGATGATGATTGGGAGGTGGGAGACCGTGCAAGTATGGAAGAGGTCTATACGGCCATCGAGAAATTACCCGAGAACTACCGTGTGGTAGTAAAGCTATTCCTGCTGGAAGGATATGACCACCAGGAGATAGCGGAGATCCTCGGGATAACGGAAAGTGCTTCCAGAACCAACCTTCACAGGGGAAAAGCACAATTGAAAAAAACACTTAAACACTTGGAATATGGGACAGGATATTAGAAAGATGATGCGGGATTACAGCCCGGAGACCCCAAAACTCTCCGAAGGCCATGAATTGCGCTTCGAGGAACGTTTGAAGGCAGAGGATGCAACACCTAAGCAGAATGTATTCTCTTGGATGAGGGTAGCTGCGGTGATCCTTGCAATGGTGGCCGTTGGTTCGGTGGCTTTTTACCTGACTAAGGATGAGGGTGCCGGAAACGAGATCACCGTGATCAATGAGAACGATACTACGGAAGAAGTGGCGCAGTCTTTTACTTTAGGAGATATTTCTCCCGATCTGAAGAAGATCGAATCGTATTATACGACGGGTATCAATGTTCAGTTGGCGTCTCTGAAGGTGAACGAAGAAAACAAGGAGTTGGTTGACGGTTATATGCAACGGCTAAGTGAGCTCGATGCCGAATACCAGTTATTGAATAAAGAGTTAAACGAAGTAGGGCCCAATGAGGCGACCATCACTGCTTTAGTTGAAAATTTGCAATTGCGTTTGGAACTGCTGTTCAAACTAAAGAACAAATTGGAAGAACTAAAAAAACAAAACAATGAAAACTTTACAGCGTAAATTAATTCTGGCGGTCGCCCTGGTATTCAGTGGGGCCGCGATCACAGCACAGGTCCAGGAGACGGAGCGTTTCGATGTGAGTGATGATGTGGTGGTAGTGGTGAATACTGCCTATACCAACGTGATATTTGAAACCTGGAACAAGGATGTGGTGGAAGTTACCGCTTCTGTGGACGGAGAGGATCTCACCCAGAAGGAAAAACAGGAAATCCTCGACAACTGGGACTACGAAGCCCTGGGCAGCAGTAAGAAAGTGAAGATCACCTCCAACGCCGGTGGCGGATGGATGGGTCTGGAAGACTTTCACGGATGGGAAAGCCTTAAAGGCCTGGAAGGTCTGAAGGCCCTTGAAGAACTACATATGCTCGAGGACATGCCTAAATTCGTAATGCCCGATTTTGATTTCAACTTTAACGAGAACTTCAATTTCGATGTGGATGTACCAGAACTGGACAAATTTCCTCAGTGGCCATTCAGCGACGACAGGCCCAATTACAAGGATGGAGATGCTTATAATCATTACAGTGTTCAGCATGGAAAGGGAATTACCTTCGACGGGGATGAGTATAAGAAGAATAAGCAGGCCTATGTTGATAAGCTGAACAAGAAGTACAAGACCAACGTAAGCGTTCGCCAGGTAGACAATTGGCTGGATGATGTCAACGACTGGTCGGCCAACGTAGAGAAGGTGATGGAAGAGTGGGGTGAGAACTTCGGAAAGCAATTCGGAGAAAAGTTTGGAAAGGATTTCGAGTACAAGATGGAGAAATGGGGTGAGGAATTCGGAGAGAAGTACGGTAAGGAAATGGAAGAATGGGGAAAGAACTTTGAGAAGAAAATGGAGAAGTTCGGTGCCGAGTTCGAGGAGAAGTACGCCAAGGATATGGAGAAATGGGGTGAGGAGTTCGGTAAGCAAATGGAAGAATGGGCGAAGCAATTCGAGGAAGACGGTGGAAACTGGAGCAAGCAGATCATGACCGATCCTCATGGGAACAAGTCCGTTATCATACAGGGTGCCAAGAAAGGTGAATACAAAAAGGTAAAAGCTACCAGGACCCTTAAGATCAAGATTCCAAAAGGAGCCAAAACGGAGATCAATGTCCGGCATGGTGAGATAAAAATGGCCGATGCCTACAACGTAAGGGCAACGCTGAATTATTCACCGTTTACTGCAAACAGTGTTGATGGGGGGAATACCCTCATCAACGCTGCTTATGCTCCTGTTGTTGTCAATAACTGGAACAACGGCACGCTACTCGTGAAGTATATTGACGACTGCCAGCTGAACAAGGTGGATCGT
Source organism: Bacteroidia bacterium (assembly GCA_030431695.1). GTDB lineage: Bacteria > Bacteroidota > Bacteroidia > Flavobacteriales > Flavobacteriaceae > Pukyongia. The sequence goes on from JAUIIU010000089.1 coordinate 3,120, forward strand.
ATCGAACTCGAGTCGAATTCGAGCAATGTGACCATCAATATGGTGAATAATACTGCCTTTCTTTCGGGTTCCTTCGGGGATGTGAAGATCAAGGATGTATCTGCAAATTTCAACACCGTAAAACTGGACCTGGACAATACGGATGCCTTTATAGTGATCCCTGAGTCTGCTTTCAAATTCAAATTCAACGGAAAGCGATCTACGCTTCTGTATCCACGTTCAATGCAGATGGATCAGCGGAAGCAGGACGGGCGTGTCTTGATCGACGGATTCAGCAGGAGTAATTCAACAAACAGGTCATTTACCATAAACGCTGCCTATTCGAACATTAAACTACAATGATCACCTGTCGGTATAACCGAACAGATCGATGAAGAACCATTCAACCAAAAACACCAGGGTGGTTATAGCCAGCAACGTCAGTACGCTATAGTACCACTTTCCTTCCTTAAATACGTTTCGTCCCTCCACAAACAGGAACTGTATTGCTTCTATCACGCGAGAGCGATTCCGATAGAACACGAATAACACAGTGGCCAGGTAAAAGCAGGCACTGAACATAGCGCCATAAGCAACCCCGAAGAAGAAATCCACAATAATTATATTCAACAGAATAGGGACGAGGATACTACCCCCAAGCAATTTAGTACGGTTAATTGCGAACAGCACCGCACCTATCAGTTGTGAGATCCCGATAAACCAGATATAACCATCAGAATGCCCGAAGAACGTCCAGGCAAGGTCGTAACTCCCTGTTTCTACCAATGGGGTTTGCGCAATCTGTTCGGGAATGGCACCTTTCCGGTAGAACTGACCACCGATGATCTTTCCAAAACCATAGTTGAGTAGCTTGAGGAAAACATTGATTCTCAATGCAAGTTCGAGGATGTTGAGTAATCTTTTTCTGTCCATAGTGTTGAATATAAAAACCGTTCCCGAACAAGTGTTCAAGAACGGTTTAGCTAACTAATAACCAACTAAAAGTTAAGCTTCTTTGGTTAGTTTCTTGGTTACGTAGAACCCAGTAAAGAGTCCGAGTCCAGCCATAAAGAATATAACTCCCGGGAAGGCTACATCATCATCCATACCTAAGCCGGACGATAATCCTTCGGCCAGCAAAGTTCCCAGGCCGATACCCATAAGTAAGAAAGCCAGGTTGATAACGATCACTTTCCAGATCGGTGTTACCCGATTTCCCCTGTTATAAAATATAGATGCTTCCGCACCTTTTTCTATCAAGGCCAGGCGTTCCCTGTTCCTCGCTGTAATGAAGAGATAGAATATTCCGAATACAACCCCGAACATTACAATTGGTATGATTACTTCTGCTCCTGTCATAATTAAGTGTTTAAGTTTATAATTTTTCAGTTCGTTTGCATCTATGACGTAACTCCTGAACTCAAGGTTACAATTTTTTGTAAATTATTCTTCCGAAGTTCCTGTAACCTATTTTATCCTTTATACGTCTTATGGGCAATGAACCGGCACACTGACCAACATTATATCCAGAAAACGCTGCAGGGGGATACAAATTCCTTTTCAGTGTTGATCGATCGATACCAGAACCTGGTATTTACGGTGGTGTTGCGGGTTGTTAAGGTGAGAGAGGAAGCAGAGGAGGTTGCCCAGGATACGTTCCTCAAGGCCTTCGAATCGCTCGACAGCTACCGAGGGGAATCAAAATTCTCTTCCTGGCTGTACAGCATTGCTTACCGGAAGGCCCTGGACAGGGTGAGAAAGAACAATAGGATGAAACCCGTTGAGTTGGTTGAGGATATTACTGAAAAGAATGTGGAGGATATTGATAATGCCCTGCATTTCCTGGAACAAAAGGAAAGGAACGACACTATACGGAAATGTATTGAGCAGCTGCCTGAACAGGAGGGCGCGATCATTACCTTCTATTATTTCGACGACATGTCCGTGCGTGAGATCTCTAAGATCACTAATCTCACCGAGGATAATGTAAAAGTTAAACTACACCGAAGCAGGAAAAAATTGTTTACTTTGCTGAAGCAATTCGTACTGCCGGAAATATCTAATAGCAATGGAAGAGCAATTTAAGAAACAGGACCAGATCTTAAAGAAACTGATCGTTGAAGCCGGGGATGAGGCACCATCACCGGAATTTAAAGCGAAATTGATGGATGCGATCCGCGAAAAGGCGGAGCACAAGATCGTTTACAAACCACTTATCCCGGCCAAGGCCTGGGCGGGTGTTGCTGTACTGTTTATAGCCGTTGCTGTGATCGCCGTACTCTTCCCGTCAACCGGCTTATTATCCAAGCTGGGGATAGACACTTTATCATTCGAAAGTGGAATTAACCTTCCCAAACCTGAATTTTCCAAGACATTTGTCTACGGGGTGATCTTCCTGTCATTATTTCTGTTGCAGGTGCCATTTCTTAAAAAACTTGTTGAAGCGAGGTATACCGGAAACTAGTCCTTAACTGCCTGTAGTTGGTAAGTACCATCCGGACCATGGGTAAAGGTACCTTCAATGGCAGATTGTTGCTCTATGGCACGGTCCAGGTCTGCGCAGAAATAGTTGCAATTGAACTGAATCTCATTACTTAAGATAAATGTAGAATCTGCCTGTCGTCTTATAAACGTGGCCATTCCTCTTCCGTTTACAAATTCTATCAGCGGTATCCTGAACTCTGCATCGGGTCGGGCGGCTGTTTTGCTTATCATATCGAGGGCCCTGTATCGAACGGTTCGGGAATTGGTTCCCGCATTTTCGGTAGTGATCTTATCGGCGCTCAATTGGTAGTTGTATCCGGGTTCGAAAAAGAAGTTATCGATCTGTACGTGTTTTTCTGAAGGATCACCTTCCTCTGTTACCACAAAGGCTGTCCCGTGGAACGGATCGGTTGTTTTATAGTGCGCTACGAACAATTCAACCTGCTCGTGGGAAATGCTTTCATCGCTCTCGCTGCAGGAGTTTGCGAGCAGGCCAAGCGTCAGTATTAAGATTACAATTTTCTTCATCACCTTGTCTTTCAGTAGTTTGCATCAAAAAATATACCGAATCATTCAGAATTGACATAAAAAAACCCGAAGCATTCACTTCGGGTCTTAATTTATTAAACAGATCTTATTCCTCATCTACCAAAACCCATTCACCCTTGTCTATCAATGGTATGGCCTGTTTGTATTTCAGAGTCCGATTCTCTCCGCTCATCACATTCTTGATCGTTACCCTGTCGTTCCGGCCGATCTTCGGCCTGTCTCTTACAATGGTCTCGGTTATCTGCTGCTTGGGTTGGGTATTTCCAGCGGCTCTTGTCTGGGCAGCTCGTTCGTCCATATTCGGGATCTCATCCTTCTGTTCGTTGAGTTTTTCTTTTCGTTTAACCTCACGAGCCTCTTGGATCTGCTGCTGGTTTTCCTGCGGAAGTTCCCCTTTGAACAGGAAGGAGATCACATCTTTATTCACCTTTTCGATCATCGCTTTGAACAATTCGAAGGCTTCGAACTTATAGATCAAAAGCGGATCCTTTTGCTCGTGCACGGCAAGCTGAACCGATTGTTTCAGCTCGTCCATCTTCCTGAGGTGAGTCTTCCAGGCATCGTCAATAATGGCCAGGGTGATATTCTTCTCGAAGTCCTGTACCAGTTGCTTACCTTCGGTTTCGTAGGCTTTTTCAAGGTTGGTGGCTACATTCAGTGTCTTCACACCGTCGGTGAATGGTACCAGTATCCTTTTGTACTGATCCTTGTGGTTTTCATAGACGTTCTTGATCACAGGGAAGGCTATTTCAGCATTCCTGTTCATCTTCTCCTGGTAATGCTCATAGGCAGCCTTGTATACCTTTCCTGCAACTTCCTGTACTCCCATACTCTCGAATTCGGCCTCATCGATAGGTGAACTCATAGAGAAGTACCTGATCAGTTCAAACTCGAAATTCTTATAATCCTGTGCAGCTTTGTTGGTTTCGGCTATTACTTCGGCAGTGTCGAAGATCATATTGGCGATATCCACGCGCAGTCGTTCACCGAACAAGGCGTGATACCTTCTCTTGTAAACTACCTCGCGCTGTGCGTTCATTACATCATCGTATTCCAGCAGGCGCTTACGAATTCCGAAGTTGTTCTCCTCCACTTTCTTCTGCGCTCTTTCGATGGATTTTGAGATCATGGAATGCTGGATCACTTCACCTTCCTTCAAGCCCATTCGGTCCATCATCTTAGCGATCCGTTCACTACCGAAGAGACGCATCAGGTTGTCCTCCAGTGAAACGTAGAACTGGGAACTTCCGGGGTCTCCCTGTCGACCCGAACGACCTCTCAACTGCCGGTCCACACGCCTGGAGTCGTGTCTTTCGGTACCAACGATCGCGAGTCCGCCGGCGCTTTTCACCTC
>JAUIIU010000017.1 GCA_030431695.1 Bacteroidia bacterium
GGTCAACGCCTGCCTGAACGGCACGGAAACTTCATCGCCTTTCAGCTATGGAGGCCCGTTAACAGAAGCTGTACTCATGGGGAATCTTGCTATCAAGGCATTTCAGTATAAGGAACTGAAAGAAGGCAAGAATCACGGCGACTGGGCACCTTATAATTACCCGGGTCGCCGCACTATTCTATGGGATGGTGATGCAATGAAGGTCACTAACTACGAACACGCCAACAGCTGGGTAAAACGAGATTACCGCAGCGGCTGGGAATTGTGATCCTAGTAATAGGTATACCTTCTTACCTTCGAAATGTATTTTGCTAATCGGATCACCTGGTGGCTATAGCCGTATTCGTTATCATACCAAACGTATAACACCACATTCTTTCCGTCATTAGCAACGATGGTCGCATTACTATCGAAAATGGCAGGAGCCGAAGATCCCACAATATCCGAAGAGACCAGTTCGTTATTCAATGAATATTTGATCTGCTCAACAAGGTCGCCTTCCAGGGCGTATTTCTTCATGATGGTATTCAGCGCATCGATAGAAGTCTTGTTCTCCAATTCCAGTTTCAGGATGGCCAGCGATCCGTTTGGAACGGGTACCCTGATCGCATTGGATGTCAGTTTACCTTCGAAAGATGGCAATGCCTTTGATACCGCACTTCCGGCACCGGTTTCGGTAATCACCATATTAAGGGCCGCCGCACGTCCGCGACGGTATTTCTTGTGCATATTGTCAACCAGGTTCTGGTCGTTGGTATAGGCATGAATGGTTTCAAGATGCCCCTGCACAACTCCGAAAGAGTCTTCGATCGCCTTTAATACAGGCGTTATAGCATTTGTGGTACAGGATGCAGCAGAAAAGATATCTACCTTATTAGGGTCGTATTCCCTGTGATTCACTCCGTGAACGATATTCGGAACTCCTTTACCGGGCGCAGTGAGTAATACCTTTGATACTCCTTTAGCCTTTAGGTGTCTGGCCAGGGCCTCTTCTGTTCTGAATGCTCCTGTATTGTCGATCACCAATGCATCTTCAATTCCAAAGGGAGTATAATCGATCTCCTCGGGTGCATTCGCACTGATCATGTGAACCGTGGTCCCGTTAATGATCAAAGCGCTGTTCTCAAGGTCGGCACGAACGGTCCCCGGAAACTCACCGTGTACAGAATCGTGCTGAAGTAATGAAGCTCGTTTCTCGAGTACAGTCTGATCCACGGCTCCACGGGTAACGATGGCGCGTAGGCGCATCTGACTTCCCTGGCCGGTCCTTGTCATGAGTTCGCGCGCTAGTAAACGTCCAATTCTACCAAACCCATAGAGAACTACATCCTTGGGAACGATGCTTTCGGTCTTTTTTGCACCTTTCAGCTTGTTGCTCACAAATGCCATGGCATCTTCGTACTGGTTGTCCTCCAGGTGATATTCGTAGGTGAGTTTACCGATATCCAGCTTAGCCGGGGGCAGATCCAGTGTTCGGATGGCCTGGGCTATCTCTACGGAATCGAAGATGGATATGGGTTTTTGAACGAATTCACCGGCATATTCATGCAGGTTGAGGATCTCGCTTACATTGCGGTCGATCAATTGATTTCTGAATAAAACAAGCTCGATAGAACGGTCGTACCAAAGGTCACTTACGATCTTGATAAACTCTACAGTTGCCTTGCGGCGGTCGGTTTGGAAGGAAAGTTCTTTTTCGTAAACTTCGTCGAAACTCATGGGTGCTTTTTTAGGGGTTTTAAATTCGCTGCAAAAGTATTGAATTCAAACGTTTTCGTAAAAGATATTTGTAAAAATAAATACCCCTTCGAATACAAATTCCGAAGGGGTATCTTCTTCAGTATAAAAATCAACTTATCTGAAGATGAATGAGTTCAGTTCTCCATCTCTGTTGATGAAGGTGAGCTTGATATCGTCATTACCACTGATCCTGCTCATAATACGTTTTACATCGTCAATATTGTCGACAGACTGATCATTGATCTTAGTGATCAGGATGCCTCCCAGGTCATATTTCTGCATGTCACGGGTCAAAGCTCTACTCACTTTCACACCGCCATTCACCCCGAATCGACTTAGGTCTTCCCTGTTTGCGTTGCGAAGTTCGAGTCCGATCTGCTCCAGTTCATAAGTTTCCAGTTTGACAAGTGTCACCGGGATCACCTTTTTTCTGCCGTTCCGGATCACTGTTACGTCCACAACATCATTCGGCCGCTTTGATCCCAGGTAACCTGTGAGGTCCGAGAATTTGCCTACTTTATAACCATCCAGTCCCTGGATGATATCACCTTCACGAATTCCGCTTTTGTCGGCACCGCTTCCATTTTCCACACCACCAACTATCACTCCTTCCGTCTCGTTGATCCCAAGTTGTTCGGCAATGTTCGAGTTCAGATTCCGGCCCTGGATTCCCAGGATCCCTCGTTGCACATCACCGTATTCCATAATGTCTTCGATGATCTTTCGTGCATTGTTTGAAGGAACGGCGAAAGAATAGCCCACATACGATCCAGTTTCAGAAGTAATTGCAGTGTTGATACCTACCAATTCTCCTCTGATATTTACAAGTGCGCCACCACTGTTCCCGCGATTTACGGCAGCATCGGTTTGAATGAAGGATTGCGGATTGGCATCAAATTCATTGAGGTCACGCGCTTTTGCACTCACTATCCCGGCGGTAACCGTAGAGGTAAGATTGAATGGATTTCCAACGGCCAGAACCCATTCCCCAATGCGAAGTTCGTTGGAGTCGCCAAAAGGAACAAAGGGGAGTTTTTCGTCCGGGTCGATCTTGATCAGCGCTATATCGGTCTTGGCATCGGTGCCGATCAGTTCTGCCGAATAGGTCTTATTGTCATTCAAGGTAACTTCGAGTTGAGCCGCGTTGGCGATCACGTGGTTATTTGTGACTATATAGCCATCGGGTGTGATTATCACCCCGCTCCCGGCACCTTCTACCGCCCTAGGTTCGCCACCACCGAAATAGTATTCCATTAAATTGGAAGGTTGACGACTGATCATCGTATTTTTTACGTGTACTACGGCGTTCACCGTCTTTTCAGCGGCTTCGACGAAGTCGATATTTGTCTCGGTCAGTCCTGTAGTGAAAGTGGTGGGGATGAACGAGGTAGTTTCAGGAGTGGTGAGGACCACCGTTTCTTGCTTGTCTTCGATCAATTTATAACCCCCAAGCGTTATAGCGCCTGCAATGAGCGCCACGGAAAGTAGTTTGACTGTCTGTTTCATTTGCGCATTCATTTATTTAAAGTTAACAATTATAAGACGAAAATATTTCTTCAGAATTTCACTTTTAACGTCCATTTAACAACGGCAGTTCCTGTAATTTAGAATACCTTTGTCGGGATGCCTCTTGAATTCTATAAATACCAGGGTACCGGTAACGATTTCATCTTGATTGACAATCGTCGTGAATTTTTCCCCAAAAATAATACCAAATTGGTGGCTCAAATGTGCGACCGAAAATTTGGCATAGGGGCTGACGGATTGATACTTCTTGAAGGACATTCCGACCTGGATTTTCGCATGGTGTATTATAATTCCGACGGTAATCTTAGCAGTATGTGTGGCAATGGCGGCAGATGTATCACGCATTTTGCGAGTTACCTCGGGATCATTGGATCCGACACAACATTCGAAGCAGTAGATGGAACGCACGAAGCCAGTATTTCGGTGGGCGTAGTGTCGTTGAAGATGAATGACGTCCGTGCTGTTGAAGTACATCCCGGGCATTTATATGTGGATACCGGATCTCCACACCATGTCACCAGGGTTGATCAACTTCAGGAATATGATGTGTTTAATACAGGTAAGGCGATTCGAACCGAACGCTACGGAAAGGAAGGAGCTAATGTGAATTTTGTTTCGAAGATATCTCCTTCGGAATTTGGTGTTCGTACCTACGAGAGAGGTGTGGAGGACGAAACCCTTTCCTGCGGAACAGGCGTGACCGCAGTCGCTCTGGCGATGTACGAATCGGGAGAGGCAGATTCCGAAGAGATCACCCTCAGAACACCGGGAGGGGAGCTAAAGGTTCGGTTTAAAAAAACAGGGAACGGCTACACCGACATATACCTGATCGGTCCCGCGGTACAAGTCTTTAAAGGAACCTGGCCATGAACACACTGAAAAGCGATACACTGGTACTTCGGGCCCTTGAGAAAACCGATCTCGACCTGCTCTATGCATTGGAGAATGACGAGTCGGTTTGGGAGGTGAGCAATACAACTACTCCCTATTCGAAATACGTACTGAAACAGTACCTGGACAACGCACATCGGGATATTTTCGAGGTGAAGCAGTTGCGACTTGTAATTTGTATTGCTGAAGAAGATAAGGCCATTGGTTTTGTGGACCTGTTCGATTTCGAGCCCAAACACGGCAGGGCAGGTGTGGGCATAGTGGTATTCGACCAGGGTGAGAGAAACAAGGGCTACGCCTCCGAAGCACTCCGGATGATCTCCAGATATGCTTTCACTCATTTGAAACTCCACCAGCTTTACGCCAATATTTCTGACGACAACAGCGTTAGTATACAACTGTTTGAAAAGCTGGGCTACACTTTGTCCGGTACCAAAAGGGACTGGATCAATTCAGGAAAAGGATATAAGAACGAACTGCTCTATCAATTAATTCATGACAAAGAATCTTAAACGCGTTATTTGGTCGGTGCTGATCCTCGGGCTGGTTGCCATGGCAATTTTTGCCTGGTTTGTCTATGGTGCCGTGCTTTCACCGAATACGGCATTCAACAATAATGAAGCCCATGTTTACATTCCAACCGATGCAACCTTCAGCGAGGTGATGACTGAACTCGAGCCTTTGCTCAAGGACGGTGAATCCTTCAGGATGGTCGCAGATCGCAAGGGATATAGTTCAAATATAAAACCCGGTCATTATGTACTTCGGAAGGGGATGAGCAACAACGATATCATCAATACACTTCGCATTGATAATCGTCCTATACAAGTGAAATTCAATAACCAGGAACGCCTTGAGAACCTGGCAGGGGTGATCGCATCCCAGATCGAGGCTGATAGCCTTTCCCTGATTACCGTGATGAAGGATACTGCTTTCCTTGATGAGGCCGGTCACACAGACGATTCGGCGCTGGCAATGTATCTTCCGAATACCTATGAACTGTACTGGAATACATCTGCAGTGGAATTCTGTAAGCGCATGAAGGAAGAATACGTCAAATACTGGAACGAGGACCGCAAGGCAAAGGCGAGTGCCATAGGCCTTAAGCCGGAAGAAGTGATCTCCCTGGCGGCGATAGTTCAGAAAGAAACCGCGAAGGTGGACGAACGCCCAAGGGTTGCTGGCTTATACGTTAACCGAATTAAAAGGGGAATGCTCCTTCAGGCAGATCCCACGGTGATCTACGCTAAGAAAAAGGCAGAAAAAGATTTCGACCAGGTGATCAAACGGGTGCTCTATCGCGACCTGGAACTGGATTCACCTTACAATACATATAAATATACGGGAGTACCGCCGGGACCTATTTCAATGCCCGACCTGTCTTCGATCAACGCGGTGCTAAACCACGAGGATCACGACTATATCTTTATGGTTGCGGACGTTTCGAATCCCGGGTATCACAAATTTGCCAAGACCCTTGCGCAACACAACCGGAACCGAGCTGAGTACGTGAGGTGGATCAACGGCCAGGGTGTAAATCGTTGATTTTCATCTAAAATTCGAGTAAGAGTATAAAAAGGGAGATCTGCCCGTTTCCACTGTTATAAATATTAGTTAAAATTTAAGTTTAACAACTTTGAGATGTTCATAACATAGTTGATTGTTTTTGAACGAATTAGCAATTTCACCTCTATTTCAATGCTAAATTTGCAATTAATGTAATTTTTTGCTGTTTAGATGAAAATTCCCACAAAAGTAAACCTTAACAAACATTAACAATCGTCATGTAAAAATCTGTGATTCAGTCGTATATTTGCAGGCTGAAATTTGAGAAATGTATAGTCACTTCTCAGAAGCTAAAAAAATGAGACGTAAGTTATTGCGAATTAGTTTATTAGTGATCATCGCCCTCGGAGCTATGACGACCTTTTCATTTAAGAAAAACCAGTCGCTCACATACTTCGATACAGGTGGAATGGAATTGTTCTTCACGGTACCCTGTGCCGATGAGGTGGAACTGTTGGAGACACCCCTGAACCATGACCTATTCTTGGGTAAGACCTATGTAGGATTTAAACAGGCCCTTGGATTCAAGGAATCTCGTAACAATTACAAGACTATCAACGAATACGGGTATATGGGTAAATACCAGTTCGGGAAGGGAACCCTGAATATGATTGGTATTTACAATTCCAGTGCTTTTCTGAATGACACTAAATTGCAGGAGCAGGCGTTCGACGCCTATACTTCCAGGAACAAGTGGATCCTCAGAAGGGATATAGACCGTTACGTTGGCCGATACATAGATGGTGTGAAGGTGACGGAGTCTGGTATCCTGGCCGCCGCTCACCTGGCTGGCGCCGGTAATGTGAAAAAATACCTCAGAAGTGGTGGTGCCATTGGATTCAGTGATGCATTCGGAACTTCGATACGATATTACCTGAAGAAATTTTCGGGCTACGACACCTCTTGGGTGGAGGCCGATCAACAGGCGAAAGTTTTATAGTTATAAGTTATTTTTGGATGATGAACAAGGTGGGCCTTTTATTTAGGTCCACCTTTTTATTTTTCCACTCATCTGCCGTCAGAGTTGCAATAAACTCGGTAGGTAACGTGATGTCGCAGGCAACACAGATCCGGGTACTTCCCATAACTGTACTTATTATACTCTCCAGCATTTGGTTGTTTCGGTAAGGGGTCTCGATGAACAACTGGGATTGCCCCGCCTCTTCCGAAAGACGTTCCAGGCGCTTGATCTCCTTTCTTCGTTCCCGCTTATCGATCGGTAAATAGCCATTGAAGGCAAAATTCTGCCCGTTGAAACCACTGGCCATCATCGCAAGTAATATACTGGAAGGACCAACCAGCGGGACCACTTTTATTCCTTGCCGATGTGCTTCAGCTACGACATTGGCTCCGGGATCGGCAATTCCGGGGCAACCTGCGTCACTGATCACACCCACATCCAGCCCCTGATGACAGGGTGAGAGCATATCGGGGATCTCGGACTCGTCCGTATATTTATTGATAAGCATGAACTGCAGGTCTGGCTGAGATTTCCTGGGAACGATGTTTTTAATGAATCTGCGTGCCGACTTCTCGTGCTCCACGATATAATAGTCGATCTCCTCTACTGCTTTTTTTACGAGCAATGGCAGTACTTCCAGGGGAGGAGTTTCGCCCAGTGTACAGGGGATCAGATATAAATTACCTTTTGCAGGTTCCATGATGTTTTACTGAACCAGCAACTTGCACACTCTCCTTAGGCCGCTATCAGTTTGAATCGATACCAGGTATAGTCCGGCTGTTAAATGGGAGATATTTAACTGGTGGTTGTTGTTCGATATGTTCTCTTCGGAAATTATCACGGCCCCTGTGAGATCCGTAACCTCTAATGATTCTATGGTTCCGAAGTCCAATTCCAGTGAAACTGTATTTTTCGCCGGATTTGGAACGAGAGTGAACTCTGCAGCATTCGTATCTTCAACTCCCGCAATGGTCGCGTCTACGATCCGGTAGATGTTTCCGCTTATGTCAACCACAAATAATTCGTCATCATTGTTAACCCCAAAGGACACCCAAGATCCTCCGTATCCTCCGCGATCTACCAGGGTACCGCCACCATCGACGGTAAAGAGTTTTCCGCTGCATACATCAGCGGCAAAGTACAATCCTTGCAAGCCAGGCCACATGCTACCCCTGTAGACATATCCACCGGTTACGGAGCAATTCCCACTACCCGAACTTGAAGAATATTCGGCAATAGGAAAGGTAAGGGTTCCCATTGGAGGACAACCGGTAGTATTAAAAGGTTGAGATCCTTCATAACACCTCCAGCCATAGTTGAGGCCTGCAGAAGTACCCGGTTCTTTATTGATCTCTTCTACGTCATTCTGTCCAACATCACCGATCCACAGATCACCTGTCTGACTGTCGAATGAAAACCTCCACGGATTTCTCAATCCATAGGCCCAGATCTCCTGTGCTTCCGTTACGCTGCCTGCGAAAGGGTTGTCCCCGGGTATGGCATAATTATTACCTCCCCCGGTATTATCTATATCTATCCTAAGCAGTTTTCCTAATTTCAGTGTGGTGTTCTGTGCCCTGTCACCCGGGTCTCCACTACTTCCGCCATCACCCGAAGCAATATAAAGGTAGCCATCAGGGCCAAAAGCCAGGGCGCCTCCATTGTGATTTGTGAATGGCTGGATATAATCGATGATCTCTAACTCGGAACCAGCGTCTGCAATATCAGGGTCACCCGCCGAAACGTTGAACCTGGATACCTGCGTGTCTCCACTGTTATCTATATAATTCACGTAAAAGTATCCGTTGGATTGATAATCCGGGTGAAACGCAAGACCCAGCAAACCACGTTCGTCATTCACACCTGCCGGGTTGAAGACAATGGAATTAATATCCAGAAAAGGTGTTCCGTTTATGGTTCCGTCCGAGTTCAGGATCTTTATCACTCCGGCTTTTTCAACCACGAAAAGGCGGTCGTCACCGGCATTCTGAAGGTCTACCGGCTGACTAAAGGAGCCACCGGTATTAAATTGTTCGATCTCGATTTGCTGGGAATAGCCTATAGCAACAAAGAACAGGCACAGCAGAAATGGGGTAATGGTTCTCATAGTAATTTTTTTTGATGTTGTACTAAAGTAAGCAAATACCGAAGAATCTCAAAGTCAAAGTCGGGCCGCGATCTTATCGCAGGCTTCATCGAGCATCCTGAAGACATTTTCGAAGCCATTGTGTCCGCCGTAATAGGGATCGGGCACGTCCACATTATCGCCGGGAAATATCTCTTCAAGTATAAGTTGGACCTTGGCAATTTCATCCTCGCTGTTCGCCATGGCAACTACATCCCGGTAATTTGAATTGTCCATAACGAATATATGATCGTAGGTCTCAAAATCATAGGTCGAAAATTTCCGACCGCGCTGGTAGGTAATGTCCAAACCATTTTTCCGGGCTACTTCTATACTCCTGGGATCGGGTAGTTCACCAACATGCCAACCTCCGGTTCCGGCCGAATCCACAGTAATCTGTGTCACATCCACCTTAGAACGAAGAATACCTTCGGCAAGAGGGGAGCGGCAGATATTGCCTAAACAGACCATGAGCACTTTTGTTTTCATAGGAATCAAAAAATCCCGCATCGGCGGGATTTGTTATAGTGTTAATTTTTTATTGAGGTCTTCAACGTACTTTCTGAACTGTTTATCTGTACTGGAAAGGTTGTCCACCGTTTTACAGGCGTGGAGCACCGTGGCGTGATCTCTTTGCCCGATCTGGGACCCGATGGATGCGAGCGAGGCCTTTGTGAATTTCTTGGCGAAGAACATGGCCAGCTGTCTTGCCTGGACGATGTGCCGCTTACGTGTTTTCGACTGCAACGTATCCACGTCCATCTGGAAGTATTCACTAACCACTTTCTGAATATAATCGATGGAAACTTCCCGCTTGGTATGCTTCACATAATTATCGACTATCTTCTTCGCCAGGTCTATCGTGATCTCCCGTTTGTTGAAGGACGAATGAGCGATAAGTGAGATTATCGCACCTTCCAGCTCGCGAATATTCGTTTTGATATTATTAGCAAGGAATTCAATGATATCCTCCGGCATCTCAACTCCATCCCTGTACAATTTGTTCTTTATGATCGCAACACGAGTGTCGTAATCGGGGTGGTTCAATTCGGCCGAAAGCCCCCATTTGAAACGCGAGAGCAATCGCTGTTCAATATCGATCATGTCCACCGGTGCCTTATCGCTGGTAAGGATCACCTGTTTTCCATTCTGGTGTAAGTGGTTGAAAATATGGAAGAAAACATCCTGTGTCCCCGCTTTACCCGAAAGCAATTGTATATCGTCGACGATCAGCACATCGATGATCTGGTAAAAGTGGATAAAATCGTTTCGGTTGTTCTTCTTGACCGATTCAATATATTGTTGCGTGAACTTTTCAGCAGAAATATAAAGTACAGTCTTCTCGGGGTACTTGTCCTTGATCTCAACTCCGATCGCATGGGCTAGGTGAGTCTTCCCCAAACCAACACCACCAAAAATGAGCAGTGGGTTAAAAGACGTACCACCCGGCTTGTTGGCCACCGCCATTCCTGCGGAACGTGCCAAACGGTTCGATTCTCCCTCGAGGAAGTTGTCGAAATTATATCCGGGATTCAGCTGGGACTCGATCTTCACATTCCGAATGCCGGGGATCACAAAAGGATTTTTCAGTTCAGGACTTTTGTTCTTTAAGGGAACATCAACTTCCTGCGACTGAACCTGGCTTCGGTTAGTGCTTGGGATCTTCTCTGTGAAAGGTTGTTTGTTGCCGTAAGTGTTCTCCATCTTGATGACGTAGACCAGTTTGGCAGATGTCCCCAACTCCTTCGTAAGGGCAACCTTCAGTAATTTTACATAGTGTTCCTCCAGCCACTCGTAGAAAAACTTACTCGGCACCTGGATGCTGAGGGCATTGTCGGTGAGTTTTACTGCCTTGATAGGTTCGAACCATGTTTTGTACGCCTGCGAAGAAATGTTATCTTCAATAAAGGACAAACAATTGTTCCAAACCGATTCGGCAGTTTTGCTCATAGTAATCGCTGAAGTCTAGTTAGTTAATTTCTGGTGCAGAAAAATGTAGAAAAAAGAGTGATTCCTAACATTATCTTAACACTGCAAATATGTGAACAAAAAAATGAAAAAAAAAAATTGAATGGGTATTGAATTTTCACTTTTTTTTTCGCATATCTTTATGTAGATAAACTTACAAAAAATATCCCCACTTTTTGATACTTTCTATGTGAAAAAAAATATTACCAAAATTAGAGTCCGTTACGGAGAGACCGATAAAATGGGCGTAGTATACTACGGCAACTATGCACAATACCTGGAACAGGGAAGAACAGAGTGGCTTCGGGAACTTGGTTTTTCCTATCGTTGGATGGAGGAAAATAATATTGAATTACCCGTCACCAAACTCTATATCGAATACAAAAAAGGAGCTCGTTACGACGATGAAATTTTCGTTACTACAAGGTTAAGGAAACTTCCTACTTTTACCATTGAATTCGATTACGAAATTCACAATGTGGAAGGGGAACTTTTAGTAAGCGCATCCACTACCTTGGTATTCATAGACATGCTGAAAAATAAGATCCGAAGAGCACCCGAATACCTGCTTGAAAAACTCAGGGATTAATCTTCTTTCTCGATCGAGATATTCGGATTTTCATCGAAGATCCCGAACACGCGTTCCGAATCGTTTTGCCGGACCGAAATCCTGAACTCGCAATTCAGTTCCATTTTCTGAGCGACTAGTTGGAGTCCTTCAGCTTTAACGACACGCATCACTGTATTAATTTCTGAATAAGGAAACCGAATGATATACTCGTCCTTGATCCTTCGGGTTACGATATCGGAAGCTTCCAGTGCCATCCTGGCGGATGTTCGATACGCCTGTATGAGGCCTCCAACCCCCAACTTGGTCCCCCCGAAGTAACGTACAACCACCACCAGTACGTTGGTGAGGTCGAACGCCTGTATCTGTCCGTGGATAGGGGCTCCGGCAGAATTAGATGGTTCCCCGTCGTCATTCGCCCTGTAACGCTCGTATCGCTTTCCCAGCACCCATGCGTAACACCAGTGTCTTGCATTATAGTGCTCCTTTTTCAATCGATCCAGATGCTCCCTGATCTCTTCCTCGTTTTTTACCGGGAAGGCAAAGCCGAAGAATTTACTCCCTTTCTCCTTATATAATGTTTCCGAAGAAGGTTTTTTGATCGTCCTGTAACTGTCCTTATCCAATTCCATTACAATCCATTTAGTGTTACGAGGAATATTGCGATGATCGCCAGTACAATCCCCGCCCAGTTTCTTGGAAGTAATCGCTCGCGGAAAAGGAGAATGCCCACCAGCGTGGACAGCATAACCACGGCCACATTATTTACGGTAAAGATGCCCGAACTTTCCAGGATATCGCTTCGCAACGCCTGTACCAGGAAATAGACCGAAAAATAGTTAGGGATGCCCAGACTTATCCCACCAAGAACATTCTTCCATTCGAACCTGAACTTTCCTTTTATCGCCCGTATCGACAACAGCGCAATTCCTGCAACGGCCGCAGCCCCAAAGATCATGGAGGAAAAGAGCGCTACTTCATCTTCAGCCACATGAGTGTCCTCGAGGTATTTCAGACTCAGGTCGATAACACCACTGCCCAGGAAAACGAGCAGCGGGTAGATAAGGTTCCTGCGGTCCACACGTACCCCCGTCCTGTTTTTCACCGAAGCGAGGTAAACTGCTACTAAGGCCAGGATGATCCCGATTAATTTCAGCATACCCAGGCTCTCCTTATAATACAGTAATCCGAAAAGTATAGGGATGACCAGGCTCATCTTTGTGGCGACAGACACAACTGAAAGTCCGCTGCGCTGTGTGGTTATGGCCATCAGGTTGAAGATGACTATGAACAACACCCCCAAGGAAGCCGTGTATGGAAACCAGTCCTTCCCAAAGATTTCTGCAACCGATGTGCTGCCCTCGTAGGCCAGCAGTCCGAAAACACAGGCCGTGATATAATTTACCACTATGGCGTGCAGGGTATTGATCCTGAAGCGATCGAACAATTTAAAATTGACGAAGATCACCGTTGAGGACAAGACACTAAGTATAAGGTATATCAACTCTCGGGATTTTTATAGATTGTTAACTTGTCGTCCTGTATATTTTCTTCGGAAATGATCATGGCATCTAATCGAGGTGCTGCAGTTCCTTTACCAAACGCTGTGGTACCTTCGAATACCCATGCCTCATCCCAGAGGTTTTCATCTATAAATGTCCGAAGCGTCCTCGCACCTCCTTCCACGATCAGGCTCTGGATCTCCAATTCGAATAGGACATCACAGATCTGTTGTGACACAGGTTTGTCAAAATCAATGACCTTAGATTGAGCATTCGGCCTGTGGATTGCTGGGTTCGCCGTAAGCACGATAGTATCACTGCTTCCATCGAAAACTGCTGCGTCATCCGGAATACGATTGTACCTGTCGAGCAGCAAACGCAGGGGTGAAGCACCCTTCCAGTCCCTGGTGGTCAGGCTGGGATTGTCGTCAACTACGGTTTGTGTGCCCACAAGTATGGCCGTCTCATCGGCTCGCATTTTATGCGATAGCTGTCTCGAAAAGTCATTTGAGATCCAAACAGGCTGGGCAGGGTTAGCGCGCTCGGCCGGGGCGATAAAACCATCTGCCGACTGTGCCCATTTCAGGAAGATATAGGGTCGTTTCTTTTTTTGAAAAGTAAAAAACCGCTTGTTCAGAAGGTCGCATTCATCTTCCAATACTCCAGTGATCACTTCACATCCGGCCGCTCTCAGTTTGCCAATACCATTACCGCTTACTTTCGGGTTGGGATCGGTGCTGCCAATGACCACAGTGGGTATTCCTTCGGAAATGATCCTGTCGCTACATGGAGGTGTCCTTCCGAAGTGACTGCAAGGCTCCAGGCTCACATATATCACGGCCTCGGTCAGTAGGCTTTTTTCCTTAACACTTTCTATTGCGTTTATCTCGGCATGTGCCTCGCCCGCCTTGTGATGCCAGCCCTCACCAATGATACGTTCCTCATGTACTATCACGCAACCCACCATAGGATTTGGATATGTACTTCCAAGGCCTTTTTTGGCCAGTTCGATACAACGAGACATAAATTTTTCATGTACCTTCACAGGGCAAAAATACAAGTTAATTAGCAGATGCAGGGAGTAAAGATCCGACCTATAGAAAAACGCGACAATGCACAGATCGCCTGCCTGATCCGTTCGGTGCTGGAGGACTTTGGAGTACCTAAAATAGGTAGTGCCTATGCCGATAAGGCCCTGGACGATATGTATGGCGAATACCAGAAGGATAAGGCCTGCTATTTTGTGATCGAAAAGGATGGGAAGATCGTAGGGGGTGCAGGAATATCTCAGTTGGATAATTACGACGGACCGATTTGCGAGCTTCAGAAAATGTACTTTCGTCCGGATATCAGGGGTCGCGGCCTGGGAACCCGGATGATGTCGTTATGTTTACAGAAAGCCATCGAATTTGGTTATGAAAAAGTTTACCTCGAAACCATGCCATACATGATCGCCGCCCAAAAACTCTACGAACGAAACGGGTTTGAATATATTGATGGCCCGATTGGGGATACCGGGCACTACGCTTGTCAGACACATATGCTAAAAACATTAGAGCGGTGAAGGTTGGCGATCTAAGAGGATACTTACAGGAAGAGCTGCGCGCCTTTTATCCTTCGGAAGAGATAGAATCGTTTACCGTAATACTGGCCGAGACCTTTCTTGGGCTAACGCGCCTCGACCTCAGCCTCAATCGGGATGAAGATATTTCTTCGGAAGCTAAGTTGAAACTGGATGATGCTATCGTAAGATTGCGGGCCGAGGAACCTGTTCAATACATTACGGGAACAACGGAATTCTACGGACGCACATTCAAGGTGACCCCGGACACGCTTATCCCCAGGCCGGAGACGGAGGAACTTGTGGATTGGGTCGTTACCTCACATGATACATTGGAAAACGCTTTGGACGTAGGAACCGGTTCGGGCTGCATTGCGATCACCCTGGCGAAACAGTACCCGAAAGCTATTATCGCGGCCATGGATATTTCGGAAAAAACACTGGATGTGGCTAAAGAAAACGCCAGGAGTCTTATGGTATCGGTGAATTTCATGGCACAGGATATACTCGATCTGGGTTCACTGGATGAGAACTATGATCTTATCGTTTCCAACCCGCCCTACGTACGCGAACAGGAAAGGGAATTCATGAAGAAGAACGTCCTGGGGTTCGAACCGGGTCATGCGCTGTTCGTACCGGATAAGGACCCTTTGATATTCTACAGTCGTATTGCCCGGCTTGCAAAAACCGGTTTGCGTGCAGGAGGCTGGTTGTATTTCGAGATAAATGAGTATCTTGATAAGGAGATGTATTCGCTGATGCAGGATTCTGGTTTTCAGAATATTGTACTGAAGAAGGATTTCAGAGGGAAACAGCGGTTCATTCGCGGTCAAAAAGTATAAATGAACAATATCGAAAGTATATGTGTTTTCTGCGGAAGCAGTGAAGGAAACGATCCCTTGATCGTAGAATCGGCTGTTGGTCTTGGTAAATCCCTTGCCCAAAAGGAGATCACCCTGGTATACGGTGCGGCCAAGATCGGAATCATGGGAATAGTAGCCCAGTCGGTTCTGGACCACCACGGCAAAGTATTAGGTATCATCCCCGAATTCCTCAAGAAGAAGGAAGTAGTTCATTTAGGGCTTACCGATCTGATCACTACCCAGAATATGCACGACAGGAAACTGAAGATGCAGGAAATGAGCAATGGTTTTATTGCGATGCCGGGCGGAATGGGAACACTGGAAGAATTGTTCGAGATCCTTACCTGGTTACAACTCGGGCTGCATTC
The DNA here is from genome assembly GCA_030431695.1 of Bacteroidia bacterium. Taxonomy (GTDB): domain Bacteria; phylum Bacteroidota; class Bacteroidia; order Flavobacteriales; family Flavobacteriaceae; genus Pukyongia. The sequence goes on from JAUIIU010000017.1 coordinate 15,641, forward strand.
CAAACCCATCGGCTTGCTGAATGTAAATGGGTTTTACGACGATCTGCTTCAGCTACTGGAAACCATGGTGAAACGAGGATTTCTATCCATGGAAAACTACGAATTGCTCATGGTGGATTCCGAAGTAAACGGGCTCCTGGAGAAAATGCAACTGTTCAAACCACCTCAAATCCCTCACTGGTTGAACGAGGAACGCGCCTAAGCGTCAATTTATCAACTTTTTATTCCAACTTTTTAACATTTTCAACCTGCTTGAAACATTATTGGCTACATTGAACGTATAACCATTAATTCATTCATTATGAGTTCAACAAAAAAGTATTTCGCGGAAGGACTAGGAACCTTCGCGCTCGTGCTCTTCGGATGTGGTGCTGCGGCAGTTGCCGGTGTAACCCAATCCGGGCCCGACGGATTAGGGCTTTTAGGTATTTCTCTTGCCTTCGGTTTAGCCGTTGCCGTCATGGCGTATACCATTGGTCCGATCTCGGGTTGTCACATTAATCCTGCTATTTCGGTAGCCATGCTTGTAGCCGGTAAGCTTTCGGCTAAAGATACGGTGGGCTACATTATTTCTCAATGCATCGGGGCGATAGCCGCTGCCGGTCTCCTGTATGTGATTCTGTGCGGCGGTGCCGGTTTTGAAATGCCCGAATGGGGTCTTGGAAGCAATGGCTGGGGTGAAGGTTACCTGGGAGAGTACAATATGACATCGGCCCTTGTGGCGGAATTTGTCTTTACTTTCCTCTTCCTGATGGTCATCTTCGGAACTACTGCCAAGAATGCATCTCCTGCCATGGCCGGTCTTGCCATTGGTTTGTCGCTGGCCCTGATCCACATGGTAGTGATCCCGATCACGGGAACATCGGTTAACCCGGCCAGGAGTTTAGGGCCTGCTTTGTTTGCCGGTGGAATGGCCCTGCAACAGCTGTGGTTATTCATAGTAGCTCCGCTGGCCGGTGGTATCTTTGCTGCCGTGGTGCGGAAACTGTTCGTTGAAGACTAAGTAATATATGATATAAAAGAGCTCCTGTTGGGGCTCTTTTTTTGTGAATATCAAATTTGATTTCAGCAAAAAAATAGTAAAGTCAATCTTTATATTTGTGTTCATGAATCCCGAACAGCAGATCAAACAACTACGCGAGGAGCTTCGCGAACATAATTATAAGTACTACGTACTGGACGAACCCACTATTTCCGACTTTGAATTCGACCAGAAACTAAAACAACTTCAGGATCTCGAAGCGGCACACCCGGAATTCTTCGACGCCAATTCCCCTTCGGTTCGTGTTGGAGGAGAGGTTACCAAGAATTTCGATACGGTGGTTCACGAATTCAGGATGTATTCCCTGGACAATTCGTATTCGAAAGAGGATCTTCTCGATTGGGAAAAACGCATCACCAAGTTGATCGAAGGAAAGATACAGTACACCTGTGAATTAAAATACGACGGGGCGTCCATAAGCCTCACTTATGAAAATGGAAAACTGGTCTCTGCGGTCACTCGTGGTGATGGATTCCAGGGAGATGATGTAACTGCGAACGTTCGTACCATCAAATCGGTTCCCTTGCAGCTCAAGGGTGATTACCCAGAAAAATTCAGCATAAGAGGAGAGATAATACTGCCTTTCGATGGATTCGAAAAAATGAACCTGGAGCGCATCGATATAGGGGAAGAACCTTATCGTAACCCTAGAAATACGGCATCGGGCAGTTTAAAATTGCAGGATAGCAGTGAAGTGGCCAGGCGCCCGCTGGAGTGCCTGTTGTACAGCCTCAAGGCAAACCGGCTGCCTATCGCTACTCAATTTGAAGGGCTTCAGAAAGCACGGGAATGGGGATTCAAGGTGCCGGAGGTCGCCAGGCTGTGTAACTCCATCGATGAGGTTCTTGAGTTCATTAATTACTGGGACGTACACAGGCATGATATGCCCTACGAGACGGATGGTGTGGTTGTGAAGGTGAACAGCCTGCAACAGCAGGAAGAACTGGGTTATACGGCCAAATCACCGCGCTGGTCCATTGCCTATAAATTCAAGGCAGAATCTGCCGTGACCACGCTGAACAAGATCACCTACCAGGTGGGTCGTACAGGGGCTATAACACCAGTGGCCAACCTGGAACCGGTTCAGCTGGCGGGAACCGTGGTAAAGCGGGCATCACTTCACAATGCAGACCAGATAGCAAAACTAGACGTGAGAGAGGGCGACAGGGTCTTTGTTGAAAAAGGAGGGGAGATCATCCCCAAGATCACCGGGGTTGATCTGAATATGCGAGCTGCCGGGAGTTCACCCACAAGCTACATCACACATTGTCCGGAATGCGGTACGCCTCTTGAGCGTCAGGAGGGAGAAGCACAGCATTATTGTCCGAATTCCGAAGGCTGCCCGCCTCAGATCATCGGCAGGATACAACATTATATTTCCAGGAAGGCAATGGATATAGAAGGCCTGGGAGGTGAAACCGTGGCACTGCTGGTTGAGAATGGCCTGATAGGTAATTACGCCGACCTGTATGATCTGACGGTAGAGCAGGTGATCCCGTTGGAACGAATGGCCGAGAAAAGCGCCCGGAACCTGGTCAATGGTATCGAGGCATCTAAGCAAATACCTTTTGAAAGAGTGTTGTTCGCCCTGGGAATTCGCTATGTTGGAGAAACTGTTGCCAAAAAGCTCGCCAGGTATTTTAAATCGATTGACGCATTGATGGCAGCTTCGGAAGATGAACTGGTGAGTGTAGATGAAATAGGGGAGCGCATTGCACAAAGTATTCTCGATTTCTTCTCTTCCGAAGAAAATAAAATCACTGTCGCACGGTTAAAGAACTACGGGGTTCAGCTGGAGATGTCTGCCGAAAAACTGGCGAATCAAACCGATAAGCTGAAAGGCTCGACCTTCGTGGTATCCGGGGTTTTTGAGACAGTTTCCCGAACCGAGTTGAAGAAGCTGATCGAAGATAACGGTGGAAAGGTATCCGGAAGCATATCGGGTAAAACGAGCTACGTGGTGGCAGGTGAGAACATGGGCCCCAGTAAACGAACCAAAGCGGAAGGCCTTGGTGTACCGATCATTTCCGAGGCGGATTTTCTGGAAATGATTTCCTGAATCCAATTCAGATGATAACCACTTATGACGTATTTTTGTAGGACACGATTTTGGTCTTATGTTTGAACGAATCAAGAGGCGTTCTTTAAAGAAGCGCATCGACAACAACCTGGAGGAAAGGGACATTTCCAGGATCAATTCCGAAATGAAGACCCTGGGCTTCCTTGTGGATGAAGGTATGCTGCAGGAACTGGAAACCTTCGATTCCTTTGCGCTGGATTACAAACTTCAGCCGAAGGATGTCAAAGTATTTTCGTTCCAAGAGGTGAAGAAGAAGCAGCCTTCGTTGAGACATAACCAGGTGAACAATAAGGATTTTACCTGGAAGGGTGAGATACACAACCAGAACGCCATGGAGTTCCTGGATCGAGAATTTGATGTACTGGTTGGATATTACAGCGGCAAACAGGAATTCCTCGACCTGATGATCTCCAGGAGTAAAGCAGCCTTTAAGGTAGGGTTTCCGGGTGGTGACGAGCGACTTTTCGACCTTATCATAGCTGTGGATCCTAAAAAGATTGACGATTTCAGAGTAGAACTAAAAAAATACCTGCGGGTACTAGGAAAATTAGCATGAAAGAATTGATTGGAACAGGAGTAGCCCTGATAACTCCGTTTACGGACGAAAATAAAGTTGACGTAGCAGGATTGCGCAAGGTGGTCCGCTTTCAGGTTGATAATGGGATCGACTACCTGGTGTTGCTGGGTACTACGGCAGAGAGCGTTACGCTCACCAAAGAGGAAAAACAACTGGTGATCGATACGGTGGTTGGAGAAAACAACGGCCAATTACCGTTGGTCCTGGGAATTGGGGGTAATAATACACAGGCCGTCATCGACGAGATGAAAACCCGCAACCTGGATCCGTTCACCGCGATACTTTCGGTGTCGCCTATGTACAACAAACCTACACAGGCAGGGATCTACGCACATTTTTCAGCAATTGCGAAAACATGTCCAAAACCGATCATCCTATACAATGTTCCCGGACGCACAGCCAGCAATATGCTGCCGGAAACTGTTGCACGTCTTGCCCGTGAGTACGATAACATCGTTGCGATCAAAGAGGCTGCAGGAGATATGGTGCAGGCGATGCGAATGATCTCGCAAACTCCTGAAGATTTCCTGGTGATCTCCGGAGATGATATGCTCACGCTGCCTACCATCCTGGCGGGTGGTGCAGGAGTGATATCGGTGATCGGGGAAGGATTTCCTTCGGAATTCTCCGAAATGGTGCGATTAGGACTGAGTGGTAAAGTAACCGAAGCTTATCAACTACATTATCGGGTGGCACCCTGTATCGACCATATCTTTGCCGAAGGTAACCCGGCAGGGATTAAGGTAGTCCTTGAAGCACGTGGGTTGTGTGGTTGTGCAGTAAGGCTCCCACTAGTTAGCGCAAGTGATTCGTTGCGAGAGCGAATAGTTGAATTCGTGGCCCGTTTTCCAAAGGAATAAGGCTAATTGTTAATTGTATCCGAAAGCCTATTGAAGATCACCGGCTACACGCTATTTTAGCGGAATATAAAGTTTTTGTAATCTCCTTTAATTCACTATTTTTGCACGATGTTTTATAAAATGATCAGAATTAGTCTTTTAGGCCTTGTTTTAGCGGTGTTGCTGGGCAGTTGCAGCCAATACCAACTCGTGCTTAAGGGTGACGATGCCAACAGGAAATACGTGATGGCGGATTCGCTTTACAAGGTAGGGAAATACAAGAAGGCGCTGAAACTGATGGAACAAGTGGTGCCGGTATACCGTGGGAAGCCCCAGGCTGAGAAGCTGATGTTCATGTATGCGAACACATTTTATAAACTTGAAGATTTTTACCTGGCGGGTTACCAGTTTGAACGCTTTGAAACCTCTTATCCAAATAGCGACAGCCTGGAAGTAGCCGCTTATAGATCGGCAAAGAGTTACTACGAATTGTCCCCGAGGTATTCCCTGGATCAGAAGGACACGGATAAGGCGCTGGAGCGACTTCAGAATTATATAGATAAATACCCGAACTCACCGTATCGGTCTGAGGCGAACAGCCTTGTACAGGAATTACGCAGGAAACTGGAGAAAAAGGATTTCGAGGTAGCGCAACAATACCTTAATATCGAGGATTACAAGGCTGCGATAGAGGCTTTCGACAATTTCATCCTGGATCATCCGGGAGCTTCCCTGAGAAAGGAAGCATTCTTTGGCAGGTTTGAAGCTGCCTATAAACTCGCGATCAACAGTTTGCCATCATTGGTCGAGGAACGATTGATAACGGCAAAAGGATATTACAATAGTTATAACAAATATTACGAGGACAGTGAATTGACGGAGGACGCCAGGGAGATCATGGCAGATATCGATGAGCGATTGTCTTCGGAAAAAGAACCCACAAGCAAATAACCGTATTATGAGTGATATTAAGAATTCAGATGCGCCTATCAATACCAAGACCATTGACAGGAACCGAATCGACGAACCTACGGAGAATATCTACGAGGCGATCTCGATCATAGCCAAAAGAGCTAACCAGATCAATTCCGATATCAAGAAAGAACTTCTTGAGAAACTGGATGAATTTGCTACTTACAACGACAGCCTTGAAGAGATCTTTGAGAACAAGGAGCAGATCGAAGTGTCCAAATTCTATGAAAAACTACCTAAGCCTCATGCCCTGGCAATCCAGGAATGGCTGGAAGACAAGATCTACTACAGAAATACCAAGGACGAAGAAATAGAAGAATAGTCTATGTCTGTATTGAGCGGTAAGAATATATTGCTCGGTGTCACAGCCGGGATTGCCGCTTATAAATCGGCTTTTCTCGTTCGACTGCTCTTAAAGGAAGGTGCCAATGTAAAGGTGGTGATGACGCCGGCGTCCAAGGAGTTTGTCACGCCGCTCACTTTATCGACACTCTCCAAGAACGAGGTTTTTTCTTCATTCACAAACGAAGAAGATGATAACGCCCAATGGAACAACCACGTGGAGTTGGCCCTTTGGGCAGATTTGTTTGTGATCGCCCCGGCCACTGCCAATACCTTATCCAAGATGGCGAACGGTACCTGCGACAACCTGTTGCTGGCCGTGTATCTTTCGGCCAAGTGCCCGGTGTATTATGCCCCGGCCATGGACCTGGATATGTATAAACACCCTACTACCACTACCAGTTTTGAAAAGCTTGATTCCTTCGGAAATAAACGTATCGATGCAATGCATGGAGAGCTTGCGAGCGGGCTGGTAGGCAAGGGAAGGATGGCCGAACCCGAGGACATTGTGGATTTTATCTCAAGGGACCTGGAACAAGGATTACCACTCCGGGGAAAGCGTGTGATGATCACTGCCGGACCAACCTTCGAGGCGATAGATCCCGTGCGGTTCATCGGGAACCACTCTTCCGGAAAAATGGGCTATGCCATAGCCGATTGTGCGGCTTCCCTGGGCGCTGAGGTCACCTTGATCTCGGGGCCGGTGAGTCTGTCGATAGGCAATGATTCGGTGAAGGTTGTTTCGGTTACTTCGGCAGAAGAGATGTACCAGGCAGCCCACAGGTATTTTGATGAGTCGGATATTGCTATTCTCAGCGCGGCAGTGGCGGATTATCGCCCGGCTGAGGTCGCTTCAGAAAAAATAAAGAAAAAGGATAGTGAACTTCACCTGAAATTGGAGAAGACAAGAGATATCCTCGCTTCTCTGGGGGCAAAGAAGGACAAGCAATACCTTGTTGGGTTCGCACTGGAAACTCAAAATGAACTGGAAAACGCAAAAACGAAACTCAAAAAAAAGAATTTAGATTTAATTGTGTTAAATTCGCTGAGGGACAAAGGGGCCGGTTTCAAAGGCGATACGAATAAGGTCACTCTTATTAACAAGGACAATAAAACGCTTCCTTTTGAAGTTAAACCAAAAACGGAAGTTGCCAGGGATATACTGGCATATATTATAGATGAGATCGATGAATAGAATACTACTTGCACTCCTGCTGATACTGAGCGGTGGAATACTAAAAGGACAGGAACTCAATTGTACGGTTACCATTGATGCTGAACAGACCGGTCAACCAAATTTACAGGTATTCAGGACCCTTGAAGGGCAATTGACAGAATACATCAGCAACACCAAATGGACCAACAGGGTTTACAAGGTGCAGGAGCGAATCGATTGCAACTTTACCCTTGTGATCACCAGCTTCGAATCGGATTACTTCACGGCCTCGCTACAAGTTCAGGCATCACGTCCGGTTTTCAATTCAACCTACGACAGCCCGATCTATAACTATAACGACCGCCAGTGCAACTTTGAGTATATCGAATTCCAGCCACTGGTGTTCAATATTAACAATTTCGACTCCAACCTTATGTCGGTTCTCGCATTCCACGTCTATACCATCATCGGCCTGGATTCTGACTCTTATGAGCTGAATGGCGGACAGGAATACTTTGATATCGCCAAGCAGATAGTCAATACCGCAGCCGGGAGTAATTATGCAGGCTGGAAGGCAACAGACGGGACTCAGTCCAGGTTCCGTTACAACGACGCCCTGATCTCCAATGTTTACAAGGAATTTCACGATGCCATGTACGAATACCATCGGGAAGGCCTTGACCTCATGAGCGAGCAGCCCAAAATGGCCAAGCAAAATATCATCAAATCGATCGCTACCCTGAAGAATATCAACGACAGGAGGCCGAATTCCTATCTGCTTCGGACATTCTTCGATGCCAAAAGTGATGAGATAAAAGATATTTTCAGCGGTGGGCCCAGCGTCGAGATCACTCGGCTTATGGAGAATCTCAACCGTATGGCACCGACAAAGCGCTCTGCCTGGAGTGAGATCAGGTTTTAACAATATCCCTGGTTGTTAGCTAAGTTTTTTCCTCGTATTTTTAACGAATTAAGCGCGCTATAAAACTGCGCTTTCCCTCAATTTGTGATCACACATTTAGCAATAAGGAATTATGCCCTGATAGAGGATATCAGGGTCGATTTCGATTCGGGGCTCACCATTATTACCGGGGAGACCGGTGCGGGCAAGTCCATTCTGCTTGGGGCATTGTCGCTATTGCTGGGTAAGAGAGCCGATATGAGCAGTGTGAAGGATCCTTCCAGCAAGTGTATCATCGAAGGGGAGTTCAGTATTGCAGATTATGGTTTTCGTGAATTCTTTTCTGAAAACGACCTGGATTACGAACCAAATACAATAATAAGGAGGGAGATACTTCCGGGAGGCAAATCTAGAGCTTTTGTCAACGACACTCCGGTTAACCTGGCACAATTGCAATCACTGGCCTTACGCCTGGTTGATGTTCACAGTCAGCACGAAACCCTGGTCCTTTCTTCCGAAGTATTCCAACTTGAAGTGCTGGACGCTCTGGCGGGAAACAGCCCGATACTGGAATCTTACAAGCAGTTTCACAAGGAATTTCAAAGGGCCACAGCCCAGCTTGAAGTTCTGGAATCGGAGAAGGAAGCGGCTATCAAGGAACTCGACTACAACGAATTTCTCTACCGGGAACTAGTCGAGGCGCAACTCGATGGTGTAGATCTCAGGGAGCTCGAGGAGACCTATGAAACCTTGAACAACATTGAAGTGATACAGGAATCCGTTGCTACGGCGATCGGTTATTTAAGTGATGAGCCTATGGGTTCCTTAGAGACTGCGAAGCAGGCTAGGATGGTGCTTGGCAAAGTTCGTGGATTCTCTTCTGAACTGGAGGAGCACTGGGAGCGGATTAACAGCAATATTATTGAACTTGAAGATCTTTTGGAGAGCCTTCATAGCAGCCTGGAAAAAGTTGAAGCCGACCCGGAGCGCCTCGGGCAGGTAGATGAGAAGCTGAGACTCATTCATAAGCTTCAGCAGAAACATTCGGCAGAAGGAGTAGAGGAGTTGATCGAACTTCGGAAAGAACTGGAAACCAAGATCGTCGCCACCGAACACCTGGACGAGGATATCGCTAAACTGAAAGGTGAAGTGGAAGAAGCTCGTTTGAAAGCCATTGACTGGGCTCGGAAGTTACACGATAAGCGTAAAGCGGCTGCCCCGGAGCTCAAAGAGAAACTCGAGAACATTTTAGCCGAGCTGGGCCTGCCGAACGCCCGCTTCAGCTTCGAGCTTGAACTTGGGGAACAGTTCAGGGAGACAGGTATGGATCGACTGGAATTGTTGTTCACCGCCAATAAAGGTCACGACTTCGGACCGTTGAAGAAGGTTGCATCCGGGGGAGAATTGAGCAGGATCATGCTGGCCGTAAAGGCGGTACTTGCAAAATACAAGCGTTTGCCCACCATTATATTCGATGAGATCGATACGGGCGTGTCCGGTGAGATTGCAAACAAGATGGCGGTGATCATGGGAGGTATGAGCAAAGGAATGCAACTCATCAGTATTACACATTTACCGCAGATAGCGGCCAAAGGAGACAGGCATATCAAGGTGTATAAGGAAGATTCCGAAGCGGTTACCGTTACGCGCCTGGTGGAACTGGGTCCTGACGAACGCATCGTGGAGATCGCTAAAATGATAGGGGGGAAAAAGGTCACGGAAGCGGCCCTTGCCAACGCCAGGGAATTGTTGAATTAAACGTATCTTTGCCTTTCAGAACAACCATTAAATTTCAATACGAAGCAGATGTCATATAATTTGTTAAAAGGAAAAAGAGGGATCATTTTCGGGGCTTTGGATGAGAATTCCATCGCCTGGAAGACCGCGGAACGTGTGGCCGAAGAAGGAGGGTCCTTTGTACTTACGAATGCGCCAATCGCCATGCGAATGGGGCAGATAAACGAACTGGCCGCTAAGACGAATTCGGAAATAATTCCTGCCGATGCCACCAACCTGGAAGATCTTGAGAACCTGGTGGAAAAGTCGATGGAGATCCTGGGAGGAAAACTCGATTTTGTCCTGCATTCGATCGGGATGTCTGTTAATGTTAGAAAAGGAAAGCACTATACCGAATCCAATTACGACTGGACGCACAAAGGATGGGATGTTTCCGCCCTGTCGTTCCACAAGACGATGCAGGTATTGTACAAGAAGGACGCTATGAACGAGTGGGGAAGTATTGTTGCCCTTACCTATATGGCGGCACAACGTGTATTCCCGGATTACAACGACATGGCCGATAACAAGGCGTACCTTGAATCAATCGCGCGTAGTTTCGGATATTTCTTCGGAAGGGATAAGAAGGTAAGAGTGAACACTATTTCTCAATCGCCGACGCCAACCACCGCCGGACAGGGTGTAAAAGGATTCGATGGTTTCATTGCATACGCCGAGAAGATGTCGCCGCTGGGGAATGCTACTGCCATGGACTGTGCCAATTATACGGTGGCTATGTTCAGTGATCTTACGAAAAGAGTTACGCTTCAGAATTTATACAATGACGGTGGATTCTCGAACATGGGAGTGAGCGACCTGGTCATGGAGACCTTTCAAACGGAATAGATAGCATCTTCACCAATAAAGTTGAACCGTCGATTGTTAAAATCTGGCGGTTTTTTTTGTTTTTCACCGATAAGAAATTACGTTAATCGAGGATATGAATTTCTAGTATAATTTATTTGTAAAGGATAGATATATTAGATAACTTTATTAGTTAATAACAATCTAATTATTTTAATTATGAAAAAAACTACGATGATGTGGTTGTCGCTATTATGTTTTCCCATAATGGTGTTATCACAATCTAATGATGATGCTTCTGCGATCCAGCAGGAATTAAATCAGGCAGCCAACACGGAGGCCCAGGTGCCTGTGGATGTGCAGGCGTTGATCAATAACTTGAATAACAGGGAAGCCAGCGCGCAGTTTGATGATGAGCTTTTGACACTTGAGGAAAGACTTGCCTTGAAAAAGTATTACAGGGATCAGAATCGAGCACCTCTGGCTAATATCATACCGAATGCCGGAGCAACCGAGTCTTTCGCCGTGAATACCGGTGATTTTTTCTATGACCCAACAGACGGAATCAATGGAGGTCCTGGTGGAGATTGTACGACGACCTCGTCTGGTGATCCTGGTGATTATCCTAATTGCGGGTGTATTACTGTAACTACACTAACAGGAGTTGACCTGGAAGTTGAGTTTTTATCTTTTAATGTATTCGGAACTTTCGACTGGTTGAATATCTATGACGGAACCGATACTTCAGCACCATTGATTTATGAATCAAACGTGGATGGAGACAACCTTGCGGATATGATGTTGTCCACGGGGACTATCTTCAGTTCTACTACCGACGCATTGACTTTCGAGTTTAATTCAACTACAGTTGTGAACACTTGTGGCTGGGAAGTTGAAGTACTGAATGCCGGTGGCGGTGGCGGTGGCGGAAGCGATCCCGTTTATGCTTATGACGGTGGCTTTTGCTCTGATGACTTTGGAACTTTCGACGTAAATGGTCCATATACCCTAAACACGATTTTAACTACAAGTAATCCTACCTGGTTTGCCGGTGATTTTGATGGAACAGGTACATTGTACGTGGTTGAAAACGCAACTGCCACACTACGTACTGTTGATACAGCTACTGGTGCGGATACAGAAGTAGGACCACTTACAAACCTGGCCGTTGGTCACTCTACGGCAGGGCTTGCCTGGAACGCAGATAACTCTACGATGTATGCACTAAGTACGGATGCTACAGATGGTACCGTATACACAGTAGATCTTGTAACAGGAGCCCTTACAGTTATAGGGAATACCGGGGTGCCATTGAGTATCTGGCTGGCTATTGATTCGAATGGGAATGCCTTTATAGCAGGTTTGGATGATAATCTGTATTCTATCGACCTGGGAACCGGAGCGGCTTCATTAGTTGGTCCTCTTGGTATTGCTATCAACTTTGCCCAGGATGCGGATTTTGATCCCGATACTGACATTCTTTACGCCGGTCTGTATATTGGTGGAGGTGCCAATGAATGGGCCTCAATTGATACAGCAACTGGTGCTGCAACAAGTTTAGGACAGGTTAACGCCAACTGTGCTGAGCTGTCTGTTGTGGCAATTTTGGGAGACATGCCAACAGATAATGACGAATGTGCAAATGCTACTGCCATTGCCTGTGGTGAGACTCTTTCCGGAGATACATCCGATGGAAATACAGATACAAATGGTGATGGTGCGCCCGACGAGTGGTTCGCATTTACCAGTACGACAGTCGGAGAGGTTGTAACAGTTTCTACCTGTAACCAGGCTGCGTACGACACTATCCTTACTGTTTATGACAGCTGTGGTGGAAATGTAGTAGCAATGAATGATGATGGAACAGGATGTTCTGGATTTACTTCTGAACTAAGCTTCCCTGCAGATGGATCTTCTACCTATTATATCGCGGTTGATGGATTCGGTGGTGCATCAGGAACTTTCGACCTATCTATTACCTGTTCGCTTGCACCTGCAAACGACGACTGTGACGGTGCGATCGCCATTGAGTGTGGAGTGCCAATTTTCGGAACAACTGTAAATTCTACAGATGACTCGGCTGCGGCTCCGGATTGTGATACACCAACAACTACTGAAGGAGTTTGGTATGTTTATGAGGATACTACTGGTTTGATCACTGATATCCTGATCTCTACTTGTAGCACTAATACTGATTACGACACAAAGATCTCTGTTTACACAGGTGATTGTGCGAGTCTGCCACTAACTTGTGTAGCGGGTAACGACGATTCACCGAACTGTACTAACTTCCAGAGTGAAGTTGAATTCCAGAGTGATGGTAATACTACCTATTATATCCTGGTTCACGGATTTGGAGGACAAACTGGAAACTTCGAATTGAATATGACCTGTACTCCGGTTCCACCACCAAACGATATGATCGTTAACTCCATCGACGTTGACGAGATCGGTGTTCCTTACACGGATCCAGCTGTTGCAATGCCAGCTGCTACTCTTGAGAACGGAACTCCAGCCGGTTGTGATATCAGCGGAGGACTAGGTGTATGGTACCACTTTACGTCTGCCGGTAACGGTACGGCTACTGCCGAGATCGTTTCTCCTGCAGGAAACAGCTTTGTGGTATTCTTTACCGCTCCTAACGAGTCGGCTATAGAGACAGACCTAGAGTACTTCTTCCAGATCGGAAACCAATGTGCTCCGGGAACCGTAGCCAATATCAACACTGCTGCCGGACAGACATACTATGTGTATGTTGTGAACGACGGAGGAATCACCGATATCACTATCGACGGTACACGACTTAGTACCAACGACAATGAGATCGAAGGATTCAGTTTCCATCCGAACCCGAACAACGGAATCTTGAATCTTGATTCGATCAATATGATAGATAATGTTGCGATATATAACCTGCTTGGTCAGCAAGTCCTTGGAAGGACCATTAATGCAACCAGCGCACAACTTGACACTTCATCACTTTCCACAGGAGCATACCTGATGAAAGTTACCGTAGATGGCCATACTGGTACCTACAAGGTGATCAAGAGATAATGAATTTTGAATGATCAATTGAGCCACCCGGCAACTGTCGGGTGGCTTTTTTTTTAGTTACATTTGTCTCATGAAATTGGAGTTTTCCTTTATAATCCCTGTTTACAACCGCCCGGAGGAGATCAGGGAATTACTGGAGAGTTTCAGTACAATGGATTTCGATGATCCCTTCGAAATTGTGATCGTGGAGGATGGTTCCGGCGAGACTGCACTGGCCATTGTAGAAAACTTTAAAGACCTGCTCAATATATCGTATTACTATAAGGAAAACAGTGGTCCTGGTGATTCAAGGAACTACGGAATGAAGAGAGCTACGGGAAATTATTTCATCATTCTCGATTCAGATGTGCTTATCCCCCCGCATTATCTCGAGACGGTTGCAGCCTTTCTTGAGGAGCAATTTGTTGATTGCTATGGTGGTTCGGATGCTGCGCACGAAAGCTTTACTTCGGTACAAAAAGCGATCAATCACAGTATGACCTCTTTTCTGACGACAGGAGGGATCCGAGGCAATAAAAAGCAGCTTGGGGATTTTGAACCACGAAGTTTTAATATGGGAATCTCAAAAAAAGCATTTGTGACCACGGGTGGTTTTGGTAGGATTCATCCCGGCGAAGATCCGGATCTTTCGCATCGGATACGCAAAGCCGGATTTAGGACCAGCTTTATTCCAAATGCCTTCGTTTATCATAAAAGACGGATTTCCTGGCGAAAATTCTATCAGCAGGTTCGGAAATTCGGTCTGGTACGGCCAATACTATCGAAATGGCATCCGGACAGCGCGAAGATCACTTTCTGGTTTCCCACATTATTTGTAGGCTACATTTGCTGCGCGATCATAGTTTCATTATTTCTGAAGAACGCCTGGGCTTTCACGCCTCTAGCTGTATATTTGATCGCGGTTGGAGTGGAGGCTATTGTCAAAACATCGAGCCTGAAGATCGCTGTCCTGGCAATATATGCGGTTTTCATTCAGTTTTTTGGATACGGATTCGCTTTTCTCCAGTCCACCTTCCTGGTTCGCTGGCTCAATAAAGACCCTCAGAAACAATTTCCGAAGTTATTTTTTAAGTAACTTTATTCGAATTTCCACATACCCTCAGAAAATTGACAAAACGTAAGTATAATACCGGAAAGATCAGGACATTCCTCTTGTTCCTGGCTCTGGCCACCATCATTTGGATTCTTACAAAGTTTTCCAAGGAATACACCGCAACCCTGAACGGTACGATAGTATATACTGATATTCCGGAGAATGTGGTACTAAGCGATAGCAATCCCAAGGAATTGAGTTTCGAGATCACTGCCAATGGATTCAGGTTTTTACAATACCAATTTAACAGGCCGCAGTTGAATGTTTCACTTGCAAATGGATCGAATGGTTCGAATGAGCGCATAATTCTGGGGTCGAATGACCTTTACAGGATAGTTTCAGAAGAATTAGGCAGTGAAGTAAGTGTAAAGAATCTTTCCAGGTCTGAATTGATCATAGAATTCGACCAACTTGCATCCAAAATGGTTCCTGTTATTTCTGAAGCTAAGGTACAGTTTCGGGAGGGATTCAAAAGTATTGATGGTGTATTGCTCGAACCGGATTCTGTTCGGATTGCTGCTCCTGAAGGTCTGATGGAGGAAATAACTTCCATTCATACAGAGGCGGTGTCATTGAACGATGTGCACGAATCGGAAACTCGAAACCTTTCTCTGCTGCTTCCCGAACAACAAGGTATCCAGGTGCGGCCAACTTCTGTAACGCTCAGGATCGATGTAACCGAATTCACCCAGAAGACAATTTCTGTCCCGGTTGAAGTACTCAATCTTCCTGAAGATGTTACGGTGAAGATCATCCCTGAAATGATCTCACTTACCTTCGATGTTGCCATGGATCGGTATAATGATATAACCGCATCCGATTTTACCTTAGTTTGTGATTATTCCAACCGGAATAGCGACAATAACAGCATGCTGATAACACTGGATGAACAGCCTGCGGGTGTGATCAATGTTGAATTGTCGGAAAAGAAGGTGGATTATTTAATCTTTAAGTAGCCTGGTATGAAAGTGATCGGACTTACCGGGGGGATTGGCAGTGGGAAATCCACCGTAGCAGGCATGTTCTCGGAATTGGGTATCCCTGTCTACATCGCAGATACCGAAGCCAGGGCACTTACCAACCGCTCAAAGATCATTCGCAGGAAACTTACTCAGCTACTGGGCCCGGAGACCTATAAAGAGGATGGCCTGGATCGGAAATACGTGGCCGATATCGTTTTCAATGATCCGGAGGTACTTCAGCAGGTTAATGCGATCATTCATCCAAAAGTGGCTTCTCATTTCAAACGATGGCTTAAAAGGCAGCATGCTCCATACGTGATCAAGGAAGCCGCAATATTGTTTGAGAACGGGGGTTATAAGCAATGCGATAAGACCATATTGGTAGTCGCGCCAAAAGCAACTCGCATTAAGAGGGTCATGGAAAGGGACGGAAGCAGTAGGAAGGAGATCGAATCACGGATGAATAACCAATGGACGGATTCGGAGAAAAGCAAATTAGCCGATATTATAATTGAGAATATCGACCTCAAAACCACTCAAAATCAGGTGATGTCCATTCACCGGAAGCTTTCATAAGCCCAGTAAATAGCTGCAATTCATTTTGTTAACATTTGGTTAAATGGAAGTAGGCCTAAATGTTAAAATCTTACTTTTGGTTTATGAACAAAAGGCTGTTTATTTTGCTAATAGCGCTCATGTCCCTCTCGTTATTAGGGATCATTTTTGTTCAAGGATACTGGATTTCAAACTCCTATCGGGATAAGGAAGAACAGGTTAATTATAACTTTCGCGAGGTTTTGAATGAAGTCGCGAACGAAGTTCAGATACGTGAGATCGAGGATTATTATCGAATTTACAGTGATCTGGCCGATAGTGTAGAGACTCCGGAGAATATAAATTTCAGTGAACTGGTATATACCACTTCGAGTGATAAGAGTAACGAGTCGTACATATTCAGTGATGGGATCTTGGTTGAGGATTACAAGCTGTCATCGAGCTTTCTGGATACAGAGATAGACAGCATTCTTTTCAAGAAGATCATCAATAAAAAGAGTACTACTAAGATAATTTCCGGGATCGATGGTTCCGGGGAGGTTTCGGAAACAATAGAATCCTTCGTCCGTATGAAGGATTACGAAAGAAATCGGTTCGAGAATGCGTTTAAGAATATATCTGCCAGGACACCGATACACAAAAGGGTGAGCGTAGATGAAATCGAAAAGTTGTTGCAAAAAGCCATGAAGAAACGAGGGTTGAAATCGGACGTTGAATTTGCCGTTTACAGTAACGGCCTTTCCACCCGTGTACATTCCCGTAGCTTCGAGTACGATGCAGCAAAGATCCTGGCTACACCGCTTTTTGTGAACGAAGAATTGAAAATCGGGTATGATCTCCTTGTCAATTTTTCTGAGAAGAAGAAAACGGCATTCCGTTCTATATTAGGGATGGCTGTGCTGTCACTGGTTTTCACAAGCGTTATCGTACTTGCCTACGCCAGTGCGATCTCACAGATATTCAAACAACGGCAAATATCCCAGATCAAGTCGGATTTCATCAATAATATGACCCACGAATTCAAAACGCCTATTGCGACCATCAACTTGGCCCTGGATGCTCTGAAGAACCCCAAGGCGAAGTCGAATGAAGAATTTGTGGACCGCTACCTAAACATGATCCGGGACGAAAACCGGCGAATGCATGCCCAGGTTGAGAATGTCCTGCGAATCTCCAAACTGGAGAAGAATCAACTGGATCTACCCAAGCAACGAGTAAAATTGCACGATCTGATCGCTACCGCCATCTCCCATGTGAGTTTGATCGTTGAAGATCGCAGGGGGTACATTAAACCGCATCTCGGGGCACTCAAATCGTCCATTCTGGGCAGTGAGTCTCACCTAACTAATGTCATTGTCAATATTCTTGATAATGCGATCAAATATTCGGAGGACGAGCCCAAGATCGACATTTACACTGAAAATGTTAAGGACAGTATCATTCTGAAGATTCGCGACCAGGGAATAGGAATGACGAAATCTGTTCAGAAAAAAATATTTGAAAAATTCTACCGCGAATCTACAGGCGACATTCACAATGTGAAGGGACACGGGCTGGGCCTGGCCTACGCTAAGCGTATCCTGGACGATCATGACGCCGATATTTACGTGGAAAGTGAAAAAGGAAAAGGAAGTACATTCATTATTAAATTACACTTAATATCATAAAATATGGAAACAGAAAACAAAAAGATACTGTTGGTCGAGGACGATCCGAACTTCGGAACCGTACTAAAGGACTACCTGGCCATGAACGAATACAATGTAACCCATGCTAAGAACGGTATGGAAGGATTCGAAAAATTCAAGAAAGACGATTTCGACCTGTGTATACTCGATGTGATGATGCCATACAAGGATGGATTTACCCTGGCCAAGGAGATCCGAGAGAAGAACGAGGATGTGCCTATCATTTTCCTTACCGCAAAGGCGATGAAGGAAGACGTACTGAAAGGTTACAAAGTAGGTGCCGACGATTACCTGAACAAGCCGTTCGATAGTGAAGTGTTGCTGATGAAGATAAAGGCGATCATACAGCGAAAGGCTACCGACTCGATTGCCGACAGCAAACAGTTCGAGTTCCAGATCGGGAATTTCCACCTGAACTCTAAGCTCAGGTTCCTAACATATAACAAAGAAGAACCTACAAAACTATCCCCCAAGGAGAACGAATTACTGCGATTGCTCGCCTTGCACAAGAATGACCTCATGCCCAGGGAACTGGCTCTGACCAAGATCTGGCGGGATGATAATTACTTCACATCCAGAAGTATGGATGTTTATATCGCAAAACTTCGGAAATACCTGAGTAAGGATGACGGAGTTGAGATCATAAATATTCATGGTGAAGGCTTCAGGCTTGTTGTCAAGGATGAGGTAGACCAGTAATTTGATATTAAGTGTTAATGAAAAAAGGCCTGTTACAGGCCTTTTTTTTGTTTCAGAAATTCGACTATCTCCATGGCGTTCGTTTGGTAATCGAACCAGTGAACCTGTTCATTCTTCCGATACCAGGTTCCCTGTCTTTTGGCAAAACGCCGACTATTCTTTTTGATCTCTTCCACAGCCTCATCAAAGGTCGCATCCCCGGCCATCCAATCGAACAATTCCTTGTAACCTACTGTCTGAAGAGCATTGAGTGATCGATGCTCGAATAATTTCTTCGCTTCGTCCAGTAGGCCTTGTTCCAGCATCTGGTCGACTCGTCTGTTAATGCGGTCGTAAACTATCTCCCTGTCGGCCGTGAGTCCGATATAGACCGAACGGAAACCTCGTTTGTTTTGTTTATTCCGAAGGAAGCTGGAGTAGGGAGCACCGGTTCCCCTGTAGATCTCAATGGCACGGATCAATCGTTGTTTGTTCTGAAGATCGATATTCGCATAAGTTTCGGGGTCTATGGCCTTTAATTCTCGCTGCAGGGCTTCGATTCCATTCTTTTCCAGCTGCTGTTTCAGTTCTTCGCGGATCTTGGCCTCTACCTTCGGGAAGTCATCCAGTCCGTTTACCACAGCATCTACATACAGTCCTGAACCACCTACCAATACCACAACATCTTTTTCAGTATAGAGATCGGATAGCAACTCAATTGCATCACGTTCAAAATCCCCCACCGAATAATCCTCGAAGATACTCCTGGAATGAATGAAATGATGCCGAACTTCGGCTAATTCCTCTTCCGTAGGAACCGCAGTTCCAATGCTCATTTCCCTGTAGAATTGTCGCGAGTCGGCCGAGATGATCTCCGTATCGAATGCTTTGGCGAGTTGTATTCCCATCGCCGTTTTCCCGATGGCGGTTGGCCCAACAACACAAATCAGTGTTTTCATAGGTTAGAATTCATCGGGATGAAGTTCTTCCCCGCATTTATGGCAAAAGATGGCGTCGTCCCTGTGCCTGGATGCATTACAATTCTTGCAGGCATACGAATTCACATGAACATATTCGTTGCTCCTAGCATATTCGGCACTGATGATCCCGGTCGGGACCGCGATGATACCATAACCCATGATCATGATAATTGCAGCCAGGAATTGTCCCAAAGGCGTTACGGGGTGAATATCACCATAGCCAACCGTGGTCAGTGTTACAATGCACCAGTAGATACTCATTGGGATGCTCTTGAATCCGCTGTCCTCGCCTTCGATCAGGTACATCAGTGTTCCGGCTATGATACATACGATGACAACTGCGAAAAGGAATATGAAGATCTTGGCCCTGCTGTGCAATAAGGCTCTTACCAATTTATTGGATTCCCCTACATAACGGGTGATCTTTAGTATCCTGAATACCCTCAGTAACCTCAATGCTCTAACTGTAAGCAGGTAATTACTACCTGCCAGTATGAAGCTCAGGTATAATGGAATAGTGGATAGGAGATCAATGATCCCGTAGAAGCTGAAGATATACCTGGATGGTCGATTCACGGTGATGATCCGCGCTATGTACTCTAGTGTAAAGAAAATGGTGATCACCCATTCGCCATAATACAACCACTCGTATATGTAATCCGGGAAACCACTCACACTCTCCAGCATGACGAACAAAACACTCAATAGAATGAGTATGAGTAAGACCACATCGAACAATTTACCCATTGGGGTATCGGCCTCATATATGATATCGTGGAGTTTTGTCCTCCAGGCGGAATGTGGTTTGGAACTCAATTCTGTAGTTTATCGATAGCTAAATTTAAGCAACTTTATTTATATGGCTGCTTCCTCCGGCAATTTTACAATGTTCAGCACCTTGTTCTTCCGAAGGTAATTCTGAATGATATGCTGGGAGTCCCTGTCGTGTTCAACGGGGTTGATAATGGTTTTCAGGATCTCGATATTGTTCACCTGGAAGTTCAGGTTGTAGAATCCATAACCCTTGTATTTACCATTTTCTATGAGTATCACCGAACGCTCATCCACCTCCCTTCCGCGGTCGATTATTAGCATGTGTTTATTCTCGTAGCTGTTCTTCTGAAGAAATGTTTTGACGCGCTCATTGTAGGTTTCAGGGTCTTCTTCATTCAAACATGCACCCATACATTCCTTGATACTGTAAAGGAAGCAACCCGATTTTGTCTTGTATAAACCCGTGAGCTTCTGGCATAGCTGAAATTCCTCCGTGATCTTATACATCAGCGATTTGGCCTGTTGATAGTTGCTGAAGGTAATGATAGCGTCCTTCTTTGAACTGGCCTTTTCGACTTTCAGATTGATATAACCGTCCTCATCCGTAAAAGAAGTGAGTTGGTAACTGAAGAACGTCCTGCGGAGAGCCCTGTTGAATATGGGTTTGTTCTTCTTGATCTCCTGGCTTTCCTTGAGTTGGGCGATAAGGTCGTTGCCGGTGCGTTCGTAGGTAACAGCCGTCACTTCCAACTGGATCTTCTTGGATTTCTTCGAATCGTTGGTGAAGTGCTGAACCAGGCGCTTTTTTATGTTGTTGCTCTTCCCGATATAGATCACAGACCCATCCTCACGGTGCATATAATACACCCCGGTTTCGGATGGAGCATTCTCGATAATGTCCAGAAGCCTGGGTTCGAGTTGTCGTTTCGGGTCCTTTCGAACCAGTTTCTGCACAATTTCCTTGGAACTATCCTTGGCCAGGAGCATTTTGAAAAGGGCTACAGTGGCCTTGGCATCGCCTTGCGCCCTGTGTCTGTCGCTTAAAGGTATGCCTAACGATCGAACAAGTTTACCAAGGCTGTAGGACGGCAGGTCCGGAATAAGTTTCTTGGCAAGTTCGACGGTACAAAGCGTATCCTTTTCATAGGCATAACCCAGTCGGTCGAATTCCGTGGTCAGTATGCGATTGTCGAATTTAGCGTTGTGCGCTACCAGGATGGCATCGTTGGTGATCTCGATGATCCTTTTGGCCACCTCGTAGAATTTTGGTGCATTTCGAAGCATTTCAGCATTGATCCCCGTGAGGTTCACTACAAATGGCTGAATCCTTCTTTCCGGATTGATCAGGCTGCTGAACTGATCTACGATCCTTTCTCCGTCGAACCGGTATATGGCAATTTCAGTAATACCCTCTTCATTGTATTTTCCTCCTGTGGTTTCAATATCCAGTATTGCGTACATAGTTCCGTTGACTCCGCCCGATTAATTCATCCGTAATTTCGTTCTCCAAAGATAGCACTTCCAACCCGGACCATGGTGCTGCCTTCCTCCAGTGCAATTTTGTAATCCCCGCTCATTCCCATCGATAGCACACTGAACGAGTACTTGTCCTTGGTCTCGTCGTAAATATTCTTCAGTCTGCGAAATTCTTCCCGGACCTGTTGCATATCATCTGTGAAAGTAGCCATACCCATTAACCCGATCACCTTGATATTATTGAGTTTGCTGAATTCATACGAATCCAGCAACGACTTTACTGCACCCACGTCCATTCCGAATTTACTTTCTTCTTCGGCTATCCTTAGCTGCAGCAGGCAATTAATAACCCTGTTGTGTTTAGCAGCCTGCTTGTCGACCTCGCTAAG
Organism: Bacteroidia bacterium; assembly: GCA_030431695.1. GTDB lineage: Bacteria > Bacteroidota > Bacteroidia > Flavobacteriales > Flavobacteriaceae > Pukyongia. Next base: position 37,779 of record JAUIIU010000017.1, read on the forward strand.
TAGTTTGAGGCTGTCGACTGCGTGAATAAGGCTCACGAATTCTGCCATGTATTTCACCTTGTTCCGCTGAACATGACCTATCATATGCCATTCAACGTCTTTTGGCATTTCCTGCCATTTGGCTACCATTTCCTGTATTTTGTTCTCCCCGAAAATCCGGTGTCCTGCATCATAGGCCTGCATCAGATCGGAAACGGGTTTGGTTTTGGAAACCGCAACCAGTGTTACATCTTTCGGTAATCCTTCTTTAAATGCTATTATGTTTTCGGCAATGTTCATTTTCCTTTTCGGATACGGTTATTCCTTAAATTCATAAATGGTCACACCGCTGCGTAGCTTAGGTTGAATATAGGTGCTTTTTGGTGGCATGATCAGACCTTCATCCGCGATCTGCATCATTTCCGAAGTAGTCACAGGCAATAAACCAAACCCTACTTTGAATTCACCACTATCCACCAGGCTCTTTACGTGGGCCATTTCCTTCTTTCCGTGTGAATAGCTCAAACGCTTATCATTCCTGGCATCCTCTATACCGAGGATAGGTTTGAGAATGGTGGTATGCAAGATCTGTGCATCCAGACCATTGAGTGCATTGTCAATCGAATAATTGTGTTTTCGAAGGTATAGCGAATAAAAGGAACCGTCCAGGTACATACTGAAATGATGCTTTTTGGAAGGCTTGTAATACTCACTGCCTCTTTCCGTGATGCGGTACATCTCATCCAGTTTTATCAGGAACTCCTCCTTGCTAAGGTCATTAAGATCCCGAACCAGGCGGTTGAACTCGTATATCTTCAGGTCGGTCTCCGGAATAAGGTAACTCATGAAATAATTATATGGTTCCTTCCCGGTATGGGATTTGTTTTCCGACTTTAGTTCCTCAGACAGCAGGAAGGACGAAGATGAACGGTGATGTCCGTCCGCAATATATACCGAAGGCATTTCAACAAAAATGTTTTCGATCTCCTTTAAAAGGTCCTCATCATCCAGGCACCAAAGATAGTGGGTGTCCCTGTACGTTGTAGTGAACTCGTATTCGGCCCTTTCCGACATGCAGTGATCTATGATCTGCTTCAGTTTTGAATTCTCGGGGTAGGTGAGGAGTACAGCCTCGGCGTTGAACCCTACAGTTTTCAGGTAATCCTTGAACATGGTCTCCCTGAATTCTATGGTGTCTTCGTGTTTTTTAATAAGATCGTTCTTGTAATCCTCGACGCTCACGGCGGCTATGATTCCATTGAACTCGAATCCGTCCCGGCTAACGATTCGGTAGACGTAATAACAGGGCTTCTCATCGCGAATGAAGATTCTGTCCTCTTTGAATTCCTGGTAGCGGTTACGAACCAGTTTATACCGTTTCTTACCAGAGATCACTTTTTGGAACTTGTAACCCGGATTGACTATATGCAGGAAGGAGAAAGGATTGTCCCTCAACCGCGCTTCTCTTTCTTCCTTCGAATAACTGTCGTAGGAACGTGAGGCGATAAGGCCTACTTTGTCCCTGGAAGGACGAACAGCACGGAATGGAAGCACCTTGGGCATAATTCAGTATGATCAGGAGAACATTTTTGCTACGGTTTCGGCTTTTCTGCTTTCGGAATAATCGTAGAACCCTTCACCACTCTTAACGCCCAGTTTACCTGCCGTTACCATATTCACAAGCAGCGGGCAGGGAGCGTATTTCGGGTTTTTGAAACCATCGTACATTACATTCAGAATTGATAAACAAACGTCCAGTCCTATAAAATCAGCAAGTTGTAACGGACCCATAGGATGTGCCATTCCCAGTTTCATCACCGTATCGATCTCAACAACTCCCGCCACCCCGTTGTACAGGGTCTCAATAGCCTCATTGATCATCGGCATCAGGATGCGGTTGGCCACAAATCCCGGGTAATCGTTCACTTCTACGGGAACCTTATTAAGTTTCTCCGAGATCTCGGCCACCGTCTTATAGGTCGCGTCGCTGGTACTGTACCCTTTGATGATCTCTACCAGTTTCATGATCGGCACAGGATTCATGAAATGCATCCCGATCACCTTTTCCGGCCTTGAGGTTGCAGCAGCGATCCTTGTAATTGAAATAGAGGAGGTATTACTGGCAAGAATGGTATCCTCCGGACAGAATTTATCCAGGTCTGTAAATATCTTGAGCTTCAGGTCTATGTTCTCAGTTGCCGCTTCCACCACCAGTCCGACACCCACCACTCCTTTTTCCAGGCTCGTAAAGGTGGTGATATTTTCGAGGGTCTGCTCTTTTTCTGCTTCGGTGATACGTTCCTTTGCCACCATACGGTCCAGGTTACGGCTAATCGTGGCTATACCTTTGTCCAGGGCAGCTTGTGAAACGTCTATCAATTGGACCTTATAATCGTACTGGGCGAAAGTATGGGCAATACCGTTGCCCATGGTTCCTGCCCCGATAACAGCGACATTCTTCATAAATAGTTAAAGTTTTTTGAAATTATCAATGATCTGCATTGCTACCCGCAGTGCATTCGTCCCCTGCCGAAGGGTCACCACCGGGGTGGTGTCGTTCTCAATGGCGTCGGCAAATGTTTCGAGCTCGTCCAGGATTGCATTATTTGGAACTATCTTCGGGTTGTCGAAATAGATCTGTTTTTTTACACCCTCGGCGTTGGTAAGGATCATTGCGAAATCGTCGGGACGCTCGGGGGCGTCCTTCATTTTGACCACTTCACAGGTCTTCTCGAGAAAATCTACCGAGATATACGCATCCCGCTGAAAGAACCGGGCCTTTCGCATCTTTTTCATGGAGATCCTGCTAGCAGTTAGATTAGCCACACAGCCATTTTCGAATTCTATACGCGCGTTAGCGATATCCGGTGTTTCGGAGATTACCGAGACACCACTGGAATTAATACTTTTTACTTCGGAATTGACCACGCTAAGAATGGCATCTATGTCGTGGATCATCAGATCCAGCACTACCGAAACATCAGTGCCCCGCGGGTTGAACTCCGCCAGGCGATGAGATTCCACGAACATGGGGTTGTCCATCATGTCCTTTACAGCCATGAACGCAGGGTTAAAACGCTCCACCTGGCCAACCTGGCCTTTTACACCATGTTTTTCGACAAGCCCCAGCAGTGTATTCGCTTCTTCAACGGTTTGCGTAATCGGTTTTTCAATGAAGAGATGCTTACCTGCGGTTACGATCTTTTGAGCGCATTCGAAGTGAGTGATGGTAGGCGTTACCACATCCACCATATCACAGGCATCGATAAGAGCTTCCATGGAAGGAAAACTCTTGTAGCCGAATTCTTTCTCGATCGCGGCCGAAGCTTTTTTATTGGCATCGAAAAAACCCACGAGTTCGTATCGTTCGGATTGATTCAGTAATTTAAGATGGATCTTACCAAGGTGACCGGCACCCAGAACGCCTGCTTTGAGCATGAGAATTCGTTTTGCACAAAGGTAATAGATTTTGAAGAAAATTTACGTTCGCCAGAGGTAATTGAATTGTTGTTTTTTTGAATGATTAGCGATGATTATTCCTTCATTCTTTCCATCTTTGTAGGAATGAAAGACGACTTCAAACATAAAGGTTTGCGGAAGAAACTGGTCGATACCCTTAAGATGAAGGGAATCAGGGATGAAAGGGTGTTAGAGGCAATAAACACCGTGCCAAGACATCTTTTTATGGATTCAGGTTTTGTGGGGCATGCCTATGTGGATAAAGCCTTTCCTATTGCGGCAGATCAAACAATCTCCCAACCCTATACCGTTGCCAGGCAAACAGAATTGCTCGAAGTTGATAAAGGTGACAAGATACTGGAGATCGGCACGGGTAGTGGTTACCAGACCGCGGTCCTCCTGGAATTGGGAGCTGTGGTATACAGTATTGAACGTCAGAATGAACTCTTTAAAAAAACCAGCCTTTTTCTTCCCAAGATTGGATACCGACCAAAAAAACTGATATTCGGCGATGGTTACCAGGGTTACGCCGAAGAAGCTCCCTACGATGGTATCATTGTCACTGCGGGGGCACCATTCGTTCCCAAACCACTTTTAGCCCAGCTTGCTGTTGGTGGCCGACTCGTGATCCCGGTTGGTGAAGCTGTACAGGTCATGACGGTGATCACCCGTGAAGGTCCGAAGAAATTCGTCAGGAAAGAGTATGGCGAGTATCGGTTCGTACCATTATTGGGCGACAAAAACTGATCCCCGTATCTACATTTACGTTAAAGTCAGGATGAAATGGCGGCAAAACTTTTAGTTGCTGTGAATTTTTAATATCTTCATTCTGAACGATTAACAATTAAACTAACCATCCGATGAAAATCAAGATCACGCTGCTGGGTATTCTCCTGCTTACCAGTTCTTATTCCCACTCTCAAATACTGGATAAGATAAAAAAAACCAAAGATAAGATCGCGCAGAACACTGTGGATAAGTTAAGCAGGGACCCTATCACGACGTCATTCAAGGATGTTGACAAGACAAAATATGTAGAGAATACCTTTGGCGATGATCAGGAATTCCAATCGTTCTTTACACAGCCATTCGACAAAGACAAGGGGTTTACCCTGGATCCCGGATTCTACGAAGGCACCTTCCAGAGTTTTTGTATCAAAGCAGGTACGTATCATCCCGCAAGTGGTGGCGGACGTTTTTACGCTCCAATAAAGGGGCCTAAGGCAGATATTATGACTACCATAATTGATGCTTACCAGGAAAGACCGGACCTAACACAGAAAGAAGTTCAGTTGCTTCTATGGGCAATTATTGCAAAGGCCGATTTTTACAAGATGAAAGGGCCTGTAAAGGCTACCGCCCTGAAATTACTAAGCCCGGCTCAGATAGCCCGGCTAAGTAAAGGGGCATTGGACGATCTAACAAGAAGTGAGACGAGAAAAATTGCAAATGCATCACCTGCTATCCGGGCAGTTCTCGACGCCGAGCGACAACTCAGAAGTAAATACTATTCCGGTGTAAGATCGTACAAGGAATATGAGGAAATAGCCATGAGAGCCGGGGTGGAACCAATTGTTGCCGGATTTGAAGCGGGTCGATGGACCAAACACCCGGACGGATTCTATATCAGGTATTTTCCCAAAGGCTACCCGAGTACCGTAACCCAGGTCTATATACCCGAATCTATGGGAACCACCTATTTTAATCCTACGCTGGCAGTGGCAGTGCCCGCCGGAAGCGGTCAGCGATTGTTACAAACCGGCTTGCCTGGAGGTAGCCCGAGTTCGAATACCGGAGGATATGTAAATGGCAATCCGGATCCGTTCTGCGAGCCATCCTTCAACGCCGCCGCAGACTACGCGATCAAGCAGCAAATGATCATGCAGAATATTCCGGGTTTGGCAGTTGCGATTTACCAGAATGGTAAAATGGTGCATTTAAAGGCATATGGTTACAGCGATGTGTATAGTAAGAAACCTATTACGCTCGGGACCACAATGAAGTGGGCATCGATATCGAAGTCGGTTACAGGTGTCGCCGCCGCACAGCTTGAAGAAAGAGGAGTTCAGGGATTTAAGGTGACAGACGATATTATAGATTATATCGAAAACTGGGATTCGGTCCGGTATACGGATACTACTGGAAGAAAGACTGGTACGGACAGGAGGCACCCGAAAATCACCATCGACCAATTATTGAACAACAGTTCGGGAATTCAGCAATATGGTAAAGGGAGCCGATCGGGTGATGATAAATTCTACACCTTGATGATAAGAGGCAGGGATACAGCAGTGGTTGAATTTATTGAGAATAAGGGAGCTTATGGTGATTACGATACCAGCCCAAGAAAATTCAAAGCCAAGGAGGCTGTAGATGTATTTAATAAGTCGGTACTGAACGATGAACCCGGTATGACCTATCACTATTCATCTTATGGATTCGTACTTGCCGGTGCGGCTGTGGATAAGGTTGCCCCGAATGGATATTTAGACTGGGTACAAACCAACATTATTGATAAGGCCGGACTAAAGACCATGCAGGTATGCGAAGAGGCAAGACCCGGCCATGCCATGTTCAATGACGGAATGTTAACATCCTATGATAGTGGCTGCCTGCAAAATACATTGCCAGCTGGGGGGTTCGAATCGACCATTTGTGATCTAGCAAAGTACGCTTATGCCTTGAGCAGAGGTGAATTCTTTGAGAACAAAAAGGATATACTCTGGAATAACTCGGTTTCGATACCTACCAGGCCGGGAGGATCCATAAATTATAGTTACGGCTTGAATTATATGGGATCAGGTCCGGATTTGACCGTCTGGCATGGGGGTCATGGAGGAAATGTTCGATCGCATATGCAATTTTTTCCTTCGGATAGCACCGGGATCGCAATTCTTGCTCCGGCCGTGTATGCTGATCTGCCGGAGCTTTCGAAGCATGTTTTCCAGGCCATGAGTATCCGCCCTTCATTGTATAAAGGAAAGGCCCACAGCCCTATGGACTGGTGCAGAACTGATATGGAAAGCGACGAAGATCTATTTCACGGGGTTTGGCGGAAGACCAACAAAGATGTCCTGGTACGGACCGGATATGAAAAGTCAGGTTTCTTCGATGAGATGGAACGCTTAAAGTCTGATAATTATGAGGTTGTCGACATTGAAACATATAAAAATGGTGGTAAGCGCTACTGGGATGCGGTCTTAAAGAAAGGGGTTCCGGAAACCAGGTTAGTTAGTGATGTGGAACTATCCGAATTGAAGAACGAGATAAACTCCATGAAGGCCGATGGCTATATCGTAAAAGATATCGAAAGTTATAATGCGGGAAATAGTGGCAGATTATGGG
>JAUIIU010000018.1 GCA_030431695.1 Bacteroidia bacterium
AGCGGTGATCGGTTACGGTGGTGTACAGATGGGTCAGTTGGAAAAGAACGTATCCTGGATCTCCCTGTTTATCGCACTGGCTCCAATGCTTGGTTTCATGGGTACAGTAATTGGTATGATTTTGGCATTCGATAAAATCGAAGCAGCCGGTGATATGAACCCTTCTCTTGTTGCGGGTGGTATTAAAGTGGCACTTCTGACAACGGTATTTGGACTGATCGTAGCGATCATACTTCAGATCTTCTACAACTATATTATCGCTAAGATCGATAGTATTGTGAACAGCATGGAAGACGCTTCGATCACGTTGATCGACATGCTCGTAGACTATAAAAACAAGAAGTAATTAATCCAAAACCGAATCAGAATGGGTTTACATAAAGTATTGAGAATTGTAGTACTGATCCTAGCCATAGTAGGCATCGTAGCTCTGGCTATGGAGCTATTCAGCGGTAACGGATTAAATCTGCAATTATATGTCGCGTACATCACCCTGGCACTAACTCTATTTATCGTGCTGGTGTATGTATTGAAGGAGACCTTCTCCGGAAATTTGAAGAAAACACTGATGTCCCTTGGAGCATTCATACTGGTGATAATAATCGCCTACGTGCTCGCAAATGGAACTGAAACCGAAATGAGAGACGGCGAAATGCTGTCGGCAAGTGGTTCCAAATGGGTTGGCACAGGGTTGATAACGTTCTATATTTTGGCCATTTTGGCGATAGGATCGATGATTTACAGCGGAATTAAAAAAGCATCAATGAGATAATGGGAAGAAGAGCAACACCTGAGGTCAATGCAGGGTCGATGGCTGATATCGCCTTCCTACTTCTTATATTTTTCCTGGTTACTACAACCATTGAAAAAGATAAAGGGATAGCGCGACAGTTGCCACCTATTGAACCTCCCACCGAAACTCCACCTCTGATCAAGGAAAAGAACCTGTTCATCGTAAATGTGAACAAGGATGACCAATTACTTGTTGAGGATAATTTGATGGAGTTGAAAGACCTGAGACAGGCGGCTATCGACTTCCTGGACAATGGTGGCGCACCATCCGGAAGCCCGGAATATTGCAACTATTGTAAAGGAGCGAGAAACCCATCATCATCGGATAACCCGGATAAAGCCGTTATTTCCGTTCAGAACGACAGGCTAACCTCTTATGAAATGTATATCGCGGTTCAGAATGAACTTGTGGCCGCATACAATTTCCTGAGGGACCGTGAATCTCAGCGCCTGTATGGCTGGAAATTCACCGAGGTGAACAAAGCCATAAACGAAGGAAGTTTCAAAGGAAACGAAGATGCTGCCAAGGAAAAACTTGAGGCTATTCAGAAATTATTCCCACTGAAACTTTCATAAGCTGAACCAAAGACAAAAGGACAATAAAAGAATAGTAGTATGTCAAAATTCAAAAAGAAAAAAAGCGGTGAACTACCCGCGATTTCAACAGCATCCCTTCCGGATATTGTTTTCATGCTCCTGTTCTTCTTTATGGTTGTAACCGTACTTAGAGATACAAATCTCCTTGTGCAGAATCAACTTCCTAAGGCCGATCAGGTTGAGAAGTTGAAGAAGGACCGTGCGGTTTATATCTATGCCGGGAAACCTAGTTCTCGCTACCAGGATGTATTCGGAACCGAAGGTAGGATTCAGATCGGGGATAAATATACAAGCATAGATAATATTGGCCTTGCGCTGGAAGAAGCCAGAAGAAAACTATTACCGGAACTACAGGATAAAGTATATGTGGCTTTGAAAGTAGACGGAGAGACAAATACCGGTTTGGTAAGTGATATCAAACAAGTGTTGAGAGAGCGAAACCTGCTCAAGATCATTTACATCACAACCCCCGGAAATCAATTGAATAATTAATTCATTTCTATCGGAATAGAGCACGCCTCGGCAATAAAAGCCGGGGCGTTCTTGTTTAAATAAACCGAAATACTATTATCTTTAACCTATGTGCCGCATGAAAAGACTAATTTTCTTTCTTCTACTCCTGTCGGGGCCCGTCATGCTCGCACAAGATACTATCCCGGAACCTTACGACCAGAAGTACCGAGAGGATCAATTCTATATCGGCCTTACCTATAACGTAATTACCGACGTGCCTGATGATGTGGCTACTACTGGACTATCCGGCGGACTACATTTCGGTTTTCTCCGTGATATGCCCGTAAACGAACGCAGGAATGTTGCTGTCGCGATAGGAGCGGGAATGTCAATAGACAGATTTGGCCAGACTTTATTCATCGGAGAATCTAGTTCCAACGAGACCATCTTCGCCCCACTTGATAGCGAGACCGACTACAATTCGAATTACTTCACAACCTATACTGCCGAGGCTCCCCTGGAGATTCGCTGGAGAACCTCAACACCCGAAAGCTATAAGTTCTGGAGGGTATATGCGGGCTTCCGACTTGGTTACACATTTTACCACAGGGCAACACTAAAGCAGACGGGGAATACCGTAAATCAATCGGATATATCAGAGTTTGAGAAACTGAGGATGGGAGCCAGTTTCAGTTTTGGTTACAATACCTTTAATTTTTACGCTTACTACAGTATTAACCCCTTCTTTAAGGATGCGGTAACTACGGAAGGCCAATCCGTCGATTTCAGAACTGTGAAAGTAGGCCTGATGTTCTATATCCTATAACCAGAAGTTGAAAAGCACAAACTGTGGAATGGCACCAAGGAAGAACCCAATAGTCAGTTCAATAGAAGAATGAGACCTGGTGTGCATCCTGGAAGAAGCTACCCAGCCATTTGCTATAAAAAGTAGTATGATCCAGACCAGCAGATTCAGCTTGAAATGCACACTCAGTCCGATCACGAAAGTCGTTACCCCGGCAATACCCATTTGATGCAAACTGATCTTCTGTTTAAAGAAAACCAGCGTTAATGCCGCTATAGCCGAGAATAGTATCGCCACAAAAAAATAGTATAACTCGGGACTGTCGTAAGGGTTAAAGACCATCTTAATGATGAGTAGTAAAAGTAAACACTGCAGCATTAAAGGCACCTTCCGCTCATTGACATCGTATAATTCAATACTCTTCACCACATGTAGATTCTTCAGCAGAAAATAAGAGACTAAAGGGATTAGAAACGATATGATACACACTGCCATGATCTTGGCCAATAACAGGTCGGGTTCCACGAAACGAGGTGTAATAACAAAGTAGATCAGCGTCCCGAGCAGAGGCATCAGTAAGGGATGAAACAAATACGCACCAATTCTCAGAAATACATTCATCAAATCTCCTTTCTTAATCGCGCAACCGGCAGATCTAGCTGTTCCCTGTATTTAGCTACGGTTCTCCGGGCTATCGGATAACCTTTTTCTTTCAGGATCTTAGCGAGTTTGTCATCGGTGAGTGGTTTGCGTTTGTCCTCGTCTGCGATGGTCATTTCGAGTATTTTCTTGATCTCACGTGTGGAAACTTCCTCTCCCTGGTCGTTGGTCATCGATTCACTGAAGAATTCTTTCACCAGTTTGGTTCCGTATGGAGTATCGACATACTTGCTGTTTGCAACCCGCGAAACGGTCGAGACATCCATATCGATCTTATCAGCAATGTCCTTCAGGATCATGGGCTTGAGCTTGCGTTCATCACCCGTGAGGAAGTATTCCTGCTGGTGGTGCATGATTGCATTCATGGTCACATACAGGGTCTGCTGTCGTTGTTTGATCGCATCGATGAACCATTTGGCCGCATCCAGCTTTTGTTTTATAAAGAGAACCGCGTCTTTTTGCGACTTGGACTTGTCCCTGGATTCCTTGTACCCTTTGAGCATATCCGTGTATTCCCTCGATACATGTAATTCGGGTGCATTCCTGCCATTCAGCGTGAGTTCAAGTTCACCATCCACGATGCGAATCGCAAAATCGGGGACCACGTGTTCCACCATCCTGGTATTGCCGGAGTAGGTACCTCCCGGCTTCGGATTGAGGTGTTCCACTTCCTGTATTGCGTCCCGTAGTTGTTCTTCGGAAATGTCGTATTTCTGAAGTAATTTCTTGTAGTGTTTCTTTGTGAAATGATCGAAAGATTCCTCAATGATCCGGGTTGCCAGTTCTATATCCGGATTTGCTTCCTTTCGGTGTAACTGGATCAACAGGCATTCCTGCAAATTTCGGGCACCAACACCGGCCGGATCAAGTTCCTGAACCACCTTCAGTACTTTCTCCACTCGTTCTTCCGAAGTATACACATTCTGGGTAAAGGCGAGATCATCAACGATGTCACTTACGGTTCTTCTTATATAGCCGCTCTCATCCACACTTCCCACGAGGAATCGTGCGATCTCTTCAGCTTCTTCGTCCAGACGGTAAGTATTTAATTGCTGGATCAGGTGCTGGTTAAATGAAGTTCCCGAAGCGTACGGTGTTTGTTTATCCTCATCATCGGCCGAATAATTATTGGCGGACAACTTGTAACTGGGTGTTTCATCGTCGCTCAGGTAGTCATCCACATTGATATCAGTTTCGATTACCTCGGTACCATCATCGTAGTTATCGTCGTAGCCGTCGTCATAAGGATCGTCATACTCATCCTTTTCTTCCTTTCCTCCTTCCAGGGCAGGGTTTTCCTCCATTTCCTGGGCAATTCTCTGCTCGAAGGCCTGGGTGGGCAACTGAATTAATTTCATAAGCTGAATCTGCTGTGGAGACAGCTTTTGCGAAAGTTTTAGGTTCAGTTGTTGTTTTAACATATAGTCAATATAGTGATATATAAATTTACAAAAAAGGACTGCTTACTGAACTACAACGCAGTTCAATTAATACTATTTTAAGACTACGAATTCTCGCTTTTGTTACGGGCTTTCTCTCTGTTTTTCGGCTATGGACGAATCTAGAATTCGGCATTGCCGGGGGTTCTTGGATAAGGAATGACATCCCTGATGTTCCCCATTCCGGTTACGAATTGTACCAGTCGTTCGAAACCTAGCCCGAATCCACTGTGTACACAGGTGCCAAATTTCCTAAGGTCGAGATACCAGTACAGCTCCTCTTCGGGAATATCCATGGCTTTCATCTTTTCCACGAGCACATCATAACGCTCTTCACGCTGTGAGCCTCCAACGATCTCACCAATCCCCGGGAACAGTACATCCATGGCCCTGACGGTTTTTCCGTCTTCGTTCAAACGCATGTAGAACGCCTTGATCTTTGCCGGGTAATCGAACAGGATAACAGGGCACTTGAAATGCTTTTCCACCAGATAGCGTTCGTGCTCACTCTGAAGATCCGCACCCCACTCGTCGATCAGGTATTTGAATTTCTTCTTCTGATTCGGTTTACTGCGTTTGAGGATATCGATGGCTTCAGTATAGGTAACCCGCTTGAAGTTATTATCGATAATAAAGTTCAGTTTCTCCCTGAGGGTCATCTCACTTCGCTCTGCCTGGGGCTTTGATTTTTCTTCCTGAAGCAGTCTTTCCTCAAGGAATTCAAGGTCTTCGGCACAATTTTCCAGGGCATAACCGATCACGTACTTTATGAAATCTTCGGCCAGGTCCATATTTGCGGCCAGGTCGAAAAAGGCCATCTCGGGTTCGATCATCCAGAACTCTGCCAGGTGGCGCGAGGTGTTGGAATTTTCCGCTCTGAAGGTAGGGCCAAAGGTATACACCTTGCCCAGTCCCATGGCATAGGTTTCGGCTTCCAGTTGTCCGCTAACGGTTAGATTGGTTTCCTTTCCGAAGAAATCCTTGTCGTAATCAACTTCACCATCCTCATTCCGTGGGGGATCGTTTGGATTCAACGCTGTTACACGGAACATCTCCCCGGCACCTTCCGCATCACTACCGGTTATAATAGGCGAGTGGAAATAGTGAAAGTTGTTTTTCTGAAAGTACTCATGCACAGCGAATGCCAGTTTGGAACGGGTTCGCATAATAGCTCCAAACGTATTGGTACGTATACGCAGGTGAGCTTGCTCCCGAAGAGTTTCCAGGGAGTGCCGTTTCGGACTCAATATTGTAAGTTTCACCTCTTCAGGCTTAGCTTCACCTAAGATCGCGATCTTGTTAGCCTTTACCTCCACGGCCTGACCCGAACCCTGACTTTCCACCAGGTAGCCGGTTACTGCGATGGCAGCACCAACGGTCACTTTCCGAAGTAAATCCTCGTCGAAATTCTCGTAATCCACTACGCACTGCAGGTTCCTGATCGTCGACCCGTCGTTCAGTGCGATAAAACGATTACTTCTGAAGGAACGTACCCAGCCCTTGACCGTAATCTCCAACGGTGAGGGTTCACTTTGCAATATGATGCTTATCTCCGATTGCTGCATGCGATGTAATTTGAAGGCGTAAAGATACTTTTTAGTTCGAAAACGAACAACAAATCAGGCACCCTCTTCGAACTCATCATCCTGTTCCGGGATAATGGTCAGGGCAGGCTTACGAAGTGTTTCCTTGTTCGCGATGCTGCGCTCCAAAGACAACAAGAGAGAAGGAAGTAACAAGAGATTGGATAGCATTGCAAACAACAGTGTGGCGGATACCAATGCCCCAAGCGCGACGGTTCCTCCGAAGCTCGAAATAGTAAACACCGAAAAACCAAAAAAGAGCACGATGGAAGTATAGAACATGCTCACGCCGGTTTCTCGCAGAGCGGCATAAACCGATTTTTTGATCTTCCAGTTACTGGCGATAAGTTCCTGCCGGTATTTCGCGAGGAAGTGAATGGTGTCATCCACCGAAATACCAAATGCCACACTGAAAACGAGTATGGTAGACGGCTTGATCGGTACTCCCAGGAAGCCCATGAGTCCGGCCGTTATAAGAAGTGGAAGGAGGTTCGGGATAAGTGAAACCAGGATCATCCTGAAACTTCGGAACATCCAGGCCATGAACAGGGCGATCAGGAAAACGGCAAGCGAAAGGGATACGACCAGGTTTCGTACCAGGTATTTGGTTCCCTTCTGAAATACCAATGCCTTACCGGTTAGGGAAACATCATAACGGTCTTCCGGGAAGATCTTGTCGATTTCGGCTCGCAGATCCTCTTCGATCCGCTCGAAGCGATCCGTCGGGGTGTCTTTCATAAAGGTCGTGATCCGTGCGTACTGACCTGTGGAATCGACATAGGAAGTTAGTAGGTTCGCGTCGTCGGCGCTACTTTTTGCATGCGACAATATAAACGTTCGCTCCTGGCTGTTCGGAAGCTGGTAATACTCGGGGTCGTTGTTGTAATACGCCTGTTTGGAATATTTCACCAGTTCGGCTACGGAGACAGGCTTGGAGAATTCCGGAATGTCTTTTATATATTCCTGGAGTTCATCTATGCGCTTTAAAGTTGCCAGTTTCATGACGCCCTTTTTGCGTTTGCTGTCCACCAGGATTTCCAGTGGCATGATACCGTCGTATTCACTTTCGTAGAATTTTATGTCGCTGTAGAATTCCTTGGTCTTTGGCATATCCTCTATGATACTACCTGAAATGTGAATATTGTAAATGCCAATGATACTGCCGCAAAGAAGCAAAACTGCCGAGACATATATCGCAATTCGGTGTTCCCGGACCATTCGCTCCATCCAGGCGACGAACCTCCCAATCCACTGTTTATTGAGGTGTTTCAGGTGTTTGTACTTCGGGATGGCCATATAACTGTAAACGATCGGTATGATGAACAGGCTCAGGAGGAAAATCGCAATAATATTTATCGAGGCAACCACACCAAACTCCTTAAGCAATTTACTATTGGTAAGCATGAATGTTGCAAATCCGGAAGCTGTGGTCACATTGGTCATCAATGTGGCGTTACCCACTTTACTGATCACCCGCTGAAGCGATTTAGCCTGGTTCCCGTGATTCTTTATTTCCTGCTGGTATTTATTGATAAGGAATATACAGTTAGGAATTCCAATTACGATTATAAGAGGTGGGATCAGGGCAGTAAGGACCGTGATCTCGTAATGTAATAGCCCAAGAATTCCGAAGGCCCACATAACACCGATGATCACTGTGATCATAGAAATAAAGGTCGCACGGAACGATCGGAAGAAAAAGAAGAAGATCAGCGATGTCACGAAGAGTGCCGCTCCAATGAACATCCCGATCTCGTCGATGATATTCTGGGAATTCAGGGTTCGGATATAGGGCATACCTGAAGTATGAACATTCATCCCGGTCTGTGCTTCGAATTGCTCAATTCGGGGAACGAGAACCTGTTCGATAAAATCTTTTCGCACTGAGGTGTTGACAATTTCCTTATTCAGGTAAATCGCGGTTCGTACCGAATTCCTGTCGGTATTATACACCAATCCTTCATAAAAGGGGAGTTTCTGAAATAACTCGTACTGGTATCTCTTGAGTTTTTCGGGTATAAAGGCAGTATCCTGGATAAACGGAACGAGCTCAAACCCAACCGAATCTTTTTTCTTCTGAAGTTTCCGAAGGTCACCAAGAGAAAGAGTGAGATCTACTTCACCGGATTTGCGAAGTTCGGAAGATAAACCGGTCCATGCCTTGAAATTTTCCGGGGTGAATAAGCTGCTGTCCTGTACACCAATGACAATAAGATTACCCTCTTCACCAAACTGCTCGAGGAACTTATTGTACTCGAGGTTTACAGGATGATCATCAGGGAGAAGATTGGCTTCCGTATAGGTGAATCGCATATGCTTCCACTGGGAAGAAAGTAAGACCGTAATGATCGCAATAGCCACAAGGATACCTGTGCGATTACGCAGAATGAATCTCGCCACCGCACTCCAAAATCCGATACTGAAAAGTCTATCCAAAACAGGCCTCGATTAAGGTCGCGCAAAGGTATTAAAAACCCTTGCACATATGCTGTTAAGGAGTTTATAATTTAAGATAAAAGGTAAACTTGAAAGAAATGTTATCTTCGAAATCCGGGAGGTGATAGTAACCGTAGCGATATGCAAAGCTCAGCCCAAATCCAAAGAGCAGCCTGTTGAGTTCGAGTCCGGATTCGGAATAAAGTTCGTCAAGGGTATTGAACGGGATCCCGATATGTCTTTCGGGTCGCGACATATCACCGAAGGCGTGCCGTGTGATAAATACGAGTTCCGGTTGGAATGATTCAGAAAAATAAAACCTCCTGAGGCTGTGCTTGACCTGCAGGGTCAGTAGTTGATCCGAGAAGAATTCCCCAAAATACATGGTCTCAAAACTTCTCCTGCCTGCTACCGAGAATCGTTGCAGTATCTCGTCCTTGGTAGGACTGTTAGGGTACGCGTGAAAGAGATGTGTCAATGGAGTGTCGCCCGTTGCATAATTTCCTTCGAGAAGAATATTGGTGGAGGACAAATTGTTCCTTTTGATGTAGTAATCCAGTTTCAGTCCGAACTTCGTATAGCTGAAATCACTTCCTCCGATACCGGGAATGCTCTGTGTGACCTGTGCGCTGATCTTTGGGAACCCGTCGAAATACTCCACTCGCCCATCGTCTATGGTGATAAAATTGGTTTTCGGACTAATACGCAGGGCAGCAGTGACCTCAGAGGTTTCGAAAGCACTGTACAGTTGCATATTATCGAGGAACTGGTAATCCTCGATCTGGTTGATCTTGCTGTGACCAACTCTGAATTCTCCCAGCACTTTTGTTGAGAATTCATGCTGAATGTTTGCCTGTATGGTTCGGTACTTGTAGAATTGAGTCACGTTGAGACGCCTGGGTTCAAACACCGAATACACCCTGTTGTCGGTAAGATACGCCATGGTCCCGATCTCCTGTATGTCGTCGTAATAGTATGTGTTTATCCAGGTGTTGTGTTCCTTATTAACACGAACACTTGCGCCTACACTGAATTTAAAATCCTTGTCTTTGAAGCCTCGGGCAATATACCCCCCGATCTTGAAATTCTCAAACAACCTTTCGTTCGTGATTCCTCCAAATCCCAGTCGAATACCTTCGTAGTTGTTATATTTTATAAAGTAACGAAGATCAACATCGAAAAAGCCGATAGGGTAGAATCCCGACTTGAACGGACTCACCTTCACCTCGGTTTCGGTTGAGGTGGAGTCTGTTTTGGTCTCATTTGCCGGAACCTGTGCCGCCATAAGTGCGGGGAACAGGAAGATTAGGATGAAGCGTGAGGTTGGGCGCATGGAAAACGAAACGGCTTTCAAAGTGTTAAAGTATAAAGAAAGCGGCATAAGAGCCGCTTTTTTACATTTTGTTTAACGAGTTTCATCAACTAAACTGTCATGATCTCCTTTTCCTTGGCGTGAAGGATATCGTCAATTCTTTTAATATGCTTGTCTGTCATTTCCTGGATATCGATCTCCAGGTTTCCTTTCATATCTTCTGAAATGTCCAGGCCTTTGAGGTCGTTCATGGCAGATTTCCTATCATTGCGAACCCCAACTTTGGTGTCTTCAGCCTCGGCCTTGGCCTGTTTTGCCAACTGCATCCTGCGTTCTTCTGTGAGTGCGGGAACGTTGATGATCACACTTTCACCGTTATTCGACGGGTTGAATCCGAGGTTGGCCACCATAATACCTTTTTCAATATCCGGAATCAGTGTTTTGTCCCATGGTTGAATGGATATGGTCATCGCATCGGGGGTGTTTATGGTTGCCACCTGGTTAATCGGCGACTGGCTTCCGTAGCATTCGACCATCACAGATGAAACCATTGTAGGCGAGGCCTTACCGGCCCGGATGTTAACCAGCTTCTTCTCGAGATGCTTGATCGCGTTGTCCATGGCTTCGTTGGTACTGTCCAAAATAAATTTAATTTCTTCGTCCATCACTTAAAATTTTTAAGATTCGTTCCAAAAATCAATCCAAAGTTACAAATTTACTTTTGTGCCGATCTTTTCCCCGGAAACCACCTTGTACAAATTACCCCTGGTGTTCATATCGAAAACGATGATCGGTAGTTCATTCTCCTGGCTTAGTGTAAAGGCGGTAGTGTCCATCACTTTAAGGCCCTTCTGAAGAACATCGTTGAAACTGATATTGTCGAATTTTGTTGCCTGGCTGTCCTTTTCGGGATCGCTGGAATAGATTCCGTCCACCCGGGTTCCTTTCAGGATCACGTCCGCCCCAATTTCGATAGCTCTCAATACAGCGGCCGAATCTGTAGTGAAATACGGGTTTCCGGTTCCGCCGCCAAAGATCACCACACGACCCTTTTCCAGGTGCCGAATAGCTTTCCGCCGAATGAATGGTTCGGCTACTTCATTGAGTTTGATGGCGCTTTGCAGCCGGGTTGGGATCCCTTCGTCCTCGAGAGCACTTTGTAACGCCAGGCCATTAATTACAGTGGCGAGCATGCCCATATGATCTCCCTGGACCCGGTCCATTCCTCTGCTGGCTCCTGCCAATCCCCTGAAAATATTTCCGCCACCGATCACAATGGCTACCTCAACTCCTTCGTCTGTGATTTGTTTGATCTCTTTTGCGTAGTCCTGGAGCCGTTCGGGATCGATTCCGTATTGCCGGCTTCCCATTAATGCTTCACCGGATAATTTCAGTAGGATTCTGTTGTATTGCATAGTGGAATTTGTTCCAGCAAAAATAGCGAAAAATTAAATCATCCATAAACAAAAACGCCTTTGAAAAATCAAAGGCGTTCTCATATTTGATGTTCAAAATGTTTACGACAAAGAAACTCTATCGAATGACACCACTTCAACATCGCCATAAGTCTTCACATATTCGGCAACGCTGAGTTTTTCATCCTTGATGAATTTCTGGTCGAGCAAACACTGCTCCTGGTCAAGCGTGGTGTTATCCGAGATGAATCGCTCCAATTTTCCGGGAACGATGCGGTCCAGGATATTTTCAGGCTTCCCTTCAGCAAGAAGTTCTGCTTTGATCTCTGCCTCGGCCTCTGCTAGCACTTCGTCTGTCAGTTGAGCCATAGAGATATATTTTGGAACGTTCTTCAGGGTTTTCCCAAGTCGGCCCAATTCGATGTTCTCCTTCTCGATCACTGCGATCCTTGCTTCTGTTTCTGAAGCGATGTACGCAGGGTCGAAATCCTTATATGAAAGAGTGGTAGCACCCATAGAAGCGATCTGCATTGCTAGATCCTTTGCCAATTCATCAGCATTGTCAACCGCAGCAGAAAGACCTACGATAGCGGCGATCTTGTTCCCGTGGATGTAAGATCCTACAAACGGAGCTTCCATAGTTTTGTATGCTCCGATCTCGATCTTTTCACCGATAACACCGGTTTGTTCGGTAAGCTTCTCATCTACGCTGATACCTTCAAAATCGGCAGCCATGAATTCTTCTTTCGAAGAAGTTCCAAGGGCGATCTCGGCCATTTGATGAGCCATAGCTACATAGTCGTCGTTCTTGGCAACGAAGTCAGTCTCACAGTTAAGAGAAACGATTGCTCCTTTGGTCTTGCTATCGTTTACCTTTGCGATCACTGCACCTTCACTTGAGTCACGATCGGCTCTTTTTTCGGCAATTTTCTGACCTTTTTTTCTAAGGATCTCGATTGCTTTATCGAAATCACCTTCTGCCTCAACCAATGCTTTCTTACAATCCATCATCCCGGCTCCGGTCTTTTGTCTCAATTCGTTTACCATTGCGGCGGTAATCTTTACCATTTCCATAGTGTTTCTATTTTATGTATTGTGCCTGGTTCCGCAAAGAAAGGAACCAAATCATTTTTAAGCTTTACGTAATTGTTATTATTCTTCTTCCTGGCTTACTGTCGCAGCTACTGCCGATTTCTTTGGAGCGGCTGTTTCTTTAGGTGCGCTTGCCTCGGCATCCTTGTTGTTCTTGCGTTCGGCCAGTCCTTCGATCACTGCTTCAGAAACCGTCGATACGATCTTTTCAATAGACTTTGAAGCATCGTCATTCGAAGGGATCACATAATCGATATCACGAGGATCGCTGTTGGTATCAACCATTGCGAAGATCGGGATGTTCAGTTTTTGTGCTTCTTTCACCGCGATATGCTCACGGGTAGTGTCCACGATGAACAATGCACCCGGCAATCTGCTCATATCACTGATAGAACCGAGGTTCTTTTCCAGCTTCGCACGTGTACGGTCTACTGCAAGTCTTTCTTTCTTAGACAAGGTGTTGAAAGTACCATCCTGCTTCATACGATCGATCATGGTCATTTTCTTAACCGCTTTTCTAATAGTTATGAAGTTGGTAAGCATTCCACCTGGCCATCTTTCAGTGATATACGGCATGTTCGCATTCCCGGCTTTCTCGGCAACGATGTCTTTCGCCTGCTTTTTAGTAGCTACGAATAAGATCTTACGCCCGCTGGCAGCGATCTTTTTCATTGCTTCACAAGCTTCATCCAGCTTGGCTGCAGTTTTGTAAAGGTTCAGAATGTGGATCCCATTGCGCTCCATATAGATGTAAGGCGCCATATTAGGATTCCATTTACGGGTTAGGTGTCCAAAGTGAACACCGGCGTCAAGGAGTTCCTTAACTTCTTTGTTGTTTGCCATTTTGTTTTAGTTTACGTTCCTGTTTAGATAGCAACCAGTTCGATTTCCGACATTGGTTTAGATGCTAAACTAATCTCAATCCTCCATAGCTTTGGTGAAGGAGGGTTGATAACAGCTTGATTAAAAAAATATGAACTTGTAACCAGACCCGGCCATTCGGCAGGAACAACCGGGCATGGTTGAAAATATTAACGTTTAGAGAACTGGAATTTCTTACGAGCTTTCTTCTGTCCGAATTTCTTACGCTCAACCATTCTCGGGTCCCTTGTAAGAAGTCCTTCCGGCTTCAGGATACCCCTGTTTTCTTCATTCACCTCGCACATCGCTCTGGACAAGGCCAAACGGATCGCTTCTGCCTGTCCGGTGATACCACCTCCGTAAACATTCACACTGATGTCGAATGTTTTTTCGTTGTTGGTAAGTGCAAGTGGTTGCATTACCTTGTAGCGAAGTGTACTGGTGGTGAAGTATTTATCCATGTCGCGTTTGTTTACAGTGATGTTTCCCTTTCCTTCTGAAAGATACACCCTGGCAACCGCGGTCTTTCTTCTACCTATTTTATGAATTGTATCCATGCTTACTTCTTGTCGTTAAGGTTAATGGTTTTTGGTTTCTGAGCTTCCTGGTCGTGTTCTGCTCCAGCATAAACCTTCAGGTTTCTGAATAGCTGGGCTCCCAGTTTGTTCTTCGGAAGCATCCCTTTTACCGCTTTTTCAACGATGCGGGCAGGATCTTTGGCGAACAATTCGCTAGCGTTTAGGCTGCGTTGTCCACCCGGATATCCGGTGTGACGGATATAAGTTTTGTCCTCCCACTTGTTTCCTGTAAGTCGGATCTTTGCCGCATTGGTAATGATAACATTATCGCCGCAATCCACGTGTGGAGTGAAATTCGGCTTGTGTTTTCCACGAAGTAATTTAGCGACTTCGCTCGCAAGACGACCCAATGCTTGCCCGTCCGCATCAACCAATACCCACTCCTTATTCACAGTGTTCTTATTGGCCGATACTGTTTTGTAACTCAATGTGTCCATTTCGTTTTTTGTCAAATAGTTAATAAAACATTGTTTCCCCTAAAAAGGGCTGCAAATGTACCACTATTTATTTGAAATCCAATGTGGCTGTGAGTTTTTTTGAAGAGGATAAACGGCAGCGAAAAAAGTTAAAATTATACTAATTAACAATGAAATCTGTCACTTCCCTGTTTAACTTAAGTCATTCATTCATCAATCAACAACTAATCCAACATGTCCTCTCATCAGTCTTTATGCCTGTTACTGGCTATTTTCATCACTCAAATATTACTATCTCAAACCGAAACCTCAAACGATTCTGTCCCTGTTAGTTACGAAAAAAGGGTCTATACCACTACTTCTGTTTCTGGTATGGAAGCCATTAAGATCGATGGTATACTCGACGATCCCGCCTGGGAGGCAGTAGAATGGACTTCAGACTACGTGGAATTCCAACCGGATAATGGTTCCGAACCTACCGAACAAACCAAGATGAAGATCGTGTACGACGATAAGAATCTTTTCATAGCCTTCCGATGTTATCAGAAAGATCCATCTACGATCGAAAGACGAATGGGGAGGCGAGACGATTTTCCAGGCGACTGGGTGGAAGTTAATATCGACAGTTACGGAGACGACAGGACCGGGTTTTCATTCACGGCTTCTGTTTCGGGAGTGAAAGGGGACGAATTTATTTCGAACAATGGTAATAACTGGGATACCAGTTGGAACCCGATCTGGTACCTGGATACAAATATCGATGAAGAAGGTTGGACGGCAGAGATTCGGATTCCGCTGAGCCAGTTGCGCTTCGGAAATGACGAAGAGCAGGTGTGGGGGATACAATCCACTAGAAGATATTTCGGAAATGAGGAACGATCCTTGTGGCAACCCTTTCCGCCCAATCCCCCTGGCTGGGTAAGCGAGTTCGGGGAACTTCGTGGAATCAAAGGGATAAAACCTCAAAAACAACTGGAGATCCAGCCGTATAGTGTTGCCCAACTCGATACTTATGAAGAGGAAGCGGGGAATCCTTTCAGGGACGGGAGTGATACCAAACTCACCGGCGGACTTGATGCCAAGATCGGGATCACCAACGACCTGACGGTCGATCTAACGATAAACCCGGATTTCGGCCAGGTGGATGCAGACCCCGGTGCGATAGCCCTGGACGGATTCGAGATCTTCTTCGAGGAGCGCAGGCCATTCTTTGTGGAGAATAAGAGTGTGTTCGATTTCCGTGTGGGTGGCGGTGCCGATAACCTTTTCTTTTCACGCCGGATAGGTAGGACACCCCAGGCAGGGACAACTGCCGACAGCGATCTTGGTGAATTTGCCGATATTCCCAACAATACCACAATCCTCGGGGCTGCTAAATTCAGTGGAAAAACGAAGAACGGGTGGGCAATTGGACTTCTGGAAAGTGTTACCGCCAAAGAATACGCCGATATAAAGCTAAATACAGACCAGGGAGTGCTCAATTCCCTAGATGAAATAGGAGAGCCTCGTGAGGAACTGGTTGAACCACTTACAAATTACCTGGTAGCGAGGGCGCAGAAGGATTTCAATGATAACAATTCGTATGTAGGCGGGATTATTACAGCAACGAATCGGAAACTTGAAGACCATCTTGATTTCCTGAGGGAGAGTGCTTATACCGGCGGGATCGATTTCAGGCATAACTGGAAAGACCGTAAGTATTACGCCACGGGAAAATTCACTTTCAGTACGGTAAACGGTAGCCCTGAAGCGATAGAGGAAACACAGCGATCCCTGACCCATTTGTTCCAGCGCGTGGACGCGGGGCACGTGGATGTAGATCCCACCAAGACCTCACTTTCCGGAACAGGAGGAAGTTTCGAGATCGGCGGGCGAAGCGATAACGGTAAATGGACCTATAATGCAGGTGGGAATTTCAGGTCGCCGGAACTCGAACTCAACGATATCGGGTTCCTGAGACAGGCAGACCAGATCACCCAATACCTTAATGTCCGCAGGCGTTGGAACAAATCGACAAGTTGGTTCCGACAGGCAAATGTGGGGCTCAACCAGTTCACCCAATACGATTTTGAAGGAAATTACAACAGGATTCAGTACGAGATCAATGGTTATGTGAACTGGAAGAACAATTGGTGGAGTGAGGCCGGATTTGGACACAAGCCAAGGATCTATACCAATACCTTCCTAAGAGGTGGCCCCAGGTGGCGCTTCAGTGATGAGAATTTTGTATTTCTATTCTCGGGGATGGACGGTAGGAAAAAGTTCAATATGCATGCCGGAGTTGTTCGTTCGATGGCCCAGCAGGATAATTTCTCATACGAGCGCTATGTGCTTCGGTTCTTTTATCAACCGTTGAATTCGTTAAGTCTTTCGCTGATCAATGAGTTCGAAGTAAACCCGAATAAGACCCAATATGTTTCCGAACAGGAATTCAACGGGACTCCGAGGTATATCCTTGGCGAGATCGAAAATGAATCACTTAGTACAACCCTTCGGGTGAATTACAATATCAATCCTAACCTTACCATTCAGTATTACGGTCAGCCGTTTATCTTCAAAGCGAAATATTCGAACTTCAACTTTGTGAACCGTTCCGAAGCCGAAGACCTTAACGAGCGTGTTACCTGGTATGACAACCAGCAGATATCGTTTGCCGACGATGTATATTCTGTTGATGAGGATATGGATGGGAATACCGACTATGAATTCGATAACCCCGATTTTGCCTTCGTACAGTTTCGTTCGAACCTTGTTGTTCGCTGGGAATACATTCCGGGTTCGGAGATCTTCCTGGTCTGGTCCCAGGGGATTACAGGATTAGGTGATGTGAACAACAGTTTCGGCTCCATTATAGACAACCAGTTACTGGGCCAGCGTCCGCAGAATACCTTCCTGATAAAAGCGACTTACCGTTTTGTACTCTAAGCGTTTACGAGTGAATTCCGGGGGCTGAATTCGAGTGCATTTCAACGATAAAAATGTGTGGCTGTCGAAAACAGATTTTCGGTCAGCCACATTTTTTTGAAGTACATTTCCTACGATATACATTTGCACCGATATTAATGAACGGTACAGATGAAACGAACCTTTTTTGCCCTCTTATTATTAACTTCATTTAACCTACTAGCCCAGGTAGGGATTGGGAATACCAGTCCCGAGGCGGCACTGGATATTCAATCTACTTCACAGGGTGTACTTATCCCAAGAGTTGCCCTGACCTCCGATACGGATATTACGACGGTGGTGAATCCAAATGGTGGTGCGTTGCAGGAAAGTACCCTGGTATACAATACCGGGGCGGCAGGCCTGTCCGCAGCCGGATTTTATTACTGGAATGGCAGTCAATGGACACAACTGGCAGACAACTCCCCAAAAGTGTATGTCGGGAAGGCCATTATTTCAGGTACAGGAACACTGTCAATTAGTGGCCTTCCATTTCAGCCGTCCAGCGTATCCTTTACTGCGTTTGCCAATGTAGAATCATACACTCTGAACAGTGACAACGGAGTTGGGAACAACAATACAGGAATCGCGAATGCTTACGGTTACATGAAGGGATTTGCAAGGGATGCCTCCGGAAGTGTGGATCAGCAGGTTATCTACGGAGGTGGTTCAGGAAATTCCATCAACGATATTTCGAGATACGCCTCGCCTTCTCATTGTGTTGGCTTGCGATATTCCAATCAGAATGGTGATTCTCTGGGTATTACCAGTGCTTCACTTGTTTCATTCAAATCGGATGGTTTTACTCTCAACGTGGATTCCTATGCGGACAGCGTGGTGATCATCTACGAAGCGTACAAATAAGAATTTATTAGGTTTTTTTATAATTTAAGTAAATAGTTAGGTTAGGTGCCCCCGGAAACGGGGGTATTTTTTATTTGATACGGTGCTGCGTTTTAGGATAACATATAAGGAATTCCTCATCTCATTATATGGCATTCATTTGTGAAAAATAAGTGAAAAATAATTGTCTTTTCGAATAAAATTATATGCCTGCGAGACCATTCATAGTTTCATATACATTCATATCTTTATTTTCTGTAAAATTTATAGAATAGTTTAATATGCGTACGAATCATTTACTCCCTTGCCTTTCTCTTTTTACATTGATTTTATTCTTTAGTTGCTCAAAAGATGACGACCCTGAAGAGCAGCAAATCATGGACAGACCAATAGTAGGGGAATGGGTACTTACAGACTTTTTTATTACTAATCCTGCGGATTTTAATTCGGACGGTGTATTTACTACTGATGTTTTATCTGAACTGACTTGTTACTCCATTAATTTAAATGTTCGGAATAATGGTACATTTTCAGAAAATAGTACCAATATCACGGTTCAGTTTAATTCAAATGGACAAATTATTATGGGCGATTGCACACAGACATTTAATTCTTCCGGGACATGGGAACTTAACGGTGATCAATTCGCTCAGTACTACTCATACTTAGATTCAACAATTGTAAGAAGGGTTACTATCTCGGGAGATGTTCTCACCAGATACGGCAGGGATAGTCCGCCGATATTTGGGGATCTTCAGCATATTTTCACAAGAAATTAGAGATTAATGCGCTTCCAGCCAGTTAGCTCCTAGTCCGATATCCACTACTAGTGGGACTGCAAGTTTATAAGCGCCCTCCATCTCGGTTCGGATCATCTCTTTCAGCTTATCCAGTTCAAGTTTGTACGCGTCGAAAACCAATTCATCATGCACCTGTAGTAGCATTTTACTTCGGAAATCACCTTCGGAGAGCCTCCTGTGAATATTGATCATCGCTATTTTGATGATATCGGCCGCACTTCCCTGTATGGGAGCATTTACCGCGTTCCTTTCTGCAGCACCCCTAACCACGGCATTGCTTCCGTTGATACCATTGAGGTAACGCCTTCGTCCCAACACCGTCTGAACGTAACCGTTCTCTCGAGCGAAATGGATCTGGTCGTCTATGTAGTTCCTCAGTTTCGGATAGGTTCTGTAGTAGGTGTCTATGAGTTCCTTGGCTTCGGTTCGTGAAAGATCGGTTTGGTTGCTGAGGCCGAATGCAGACACACCGTAAATGATCCCAAAGTTCACCGTTTTGGCATTTCCCCTCTGCTCCCGTGTTACTTCACCTAAGGGAACTCCGAATACCTTGGCGGCGGTCGACGCGTGAATATCCTCGCCATTCCGGAAGGCCTGGATCATATTTTCCTCCTCGCTCAGTGCGGCAATGATACGAAGCTCGATCTGGGAATAGTCGGCAGCAAGCAGGGTGTGATCCTCATCTTTCGGTATAAAAGCCTTTCTTACCTGCCGACCGCGTTCGGTACGGATAGGAATATTCTGTAGGTTCGGGTTGTTACTGCTCAGTCTGCCCGTGGCAGCCACCGTTTGCATATAATCGGTATGAACACGCCCGGTCGATGGTTCAACCTGGCCGGGTAAAGCGTCAACATAGGTGCTTTTCAACTTAGCAAGACCTCGATATTCCAGAACATCCCTGATGATCTTGTGGTCCCTTGCGAGGGTAGAAAGCACATCTTCGGCTGTGGAGTACTGACCGGTCTTGGTTTTTTTAGGCTTATCGACCAGTTTCATTTTTTCAAAAAGGATCTCCCCAAGCTGACGCGGAGAACCAATATTAAACTCTTCTCCAGCTTCTTTGTAGATCTCTCCTTCCAGTCGGTTGATATCCTTGTCGAGTTCAACCGAAAGTCCTTTGAGGAAATCCTCATCAAGATTGATCCCTTCCAGTTCCATGTCGGCGAGGACCCGTAGCAACGGGATCTCGATCTCGTCGAATAATTTCTGTGTATTGGCCTCACCCAGTTCCTGTTCAAAATGTTCCTTAAGCTGAAGCGTGATATCGGCATCTTCCACAGCGTATTCCGTTTGACGGTCCAGCGGAACTTCTCTCATAGACAGCTGGTTCTTACCTTTTTTGCCTATCAGTTCGGTGATGGACACCGGGGTGTAGTTGAGATAGGTTTCTGAAAGAACGTCCATATTATGGCGCATATCCGGGTTGATCAGGTAATGGGCCAGCATGGTGTCGAACAGCTTACCTCGAACCTTGACACCATATTTGGCAAGTACCTTGATATCGTATTTTAAATTCTGACCGATCTTCTGAATATTTTCATTCTCGAAGAATGGATTTAGTGATTCTAGCAGTTTTTTCGACTCATCAAAATCTTCCGGGAATGGAAGATAGAATCCTTTTCCGGGTTCCCAACTGAAAGCGATGCCTACAAGTTCGGCGGTTATAGGGTTGAGACCAGTTGTTTCAGTGTCGAAACAAACGCTGGTCTGACTGTTCAAATTCCGAAGGAATAATTCCGTACCCATACCCGGCTGTACGGCCTGGTAGAAATGTGGAACGTCGTTAATCGTATTCCTGCTCGAATACGCCTTAGATGCCTCCGACGGTTCACCGTCGCCCCCAAAGAGGGAAAATTGTCCGCTGCCTGCCGTAGAAGGACTTGCTTTCTTTTCAGTGGATTTTGTTTCTGAAGTTTGTTTTGGAGCAGCAGCTGTGGCCGTTTCCGAAGAAAACGTCTTTATGAAATTATCTGTCAGTCTCCGAAATTCAAGTTCTTCGAAGATCTTTGTTACTCCCTGTATATCGGGCTCACACATTTCGAAGTCTTTTTCGTCGAACTCAACAGGAACATCAAGCATGATGGTAGCGAGCTGCTTGGACAATAGTCCCAGCTCCTTGGCCCCTTCCACCTTCTCTTTCATCTTTCCTTTTAGCTGATCCGTATTTTCCAAAAGGCCTTCCATGGAACCGAATTGCGCTATGAACTTTTTTGCGGTCTTTTCACCTACACCCGGTAGCCCCGGGATATTATCGGCACTGTCGCCCATCATCCCCAGGAAATCGATCACCTGGGTGGGTTCTTCCACTTCGAACTTCTCCTGAACCTCAGGAATTCCCCAGGTCTCATAGCCTCCGCCAAACACAGGCCGATACATGAAAATATTGTCGGAAACCAATTGCGCAAAATCCTTATCCGGTGTCACCATGAATGTCTGGTAGCCCTCTTTTTCGGCTTTTTTCGCCAGGGTTCCTATAATATCGTCTGCTTCATAGCCTTCCTTCACCATAATTGGGATCTTCATGGCCTTAAGTATATCCTCGATTATAGGAACTGCCACACGAATCGCGTCCGGGGTTTCGTCGCGGTTAGCCTTGTAATCGGTGAAGAGCTCATTCCTGGCATCACTACCCCCTTTGTCGAAGCACACGGCCAGGTGGTCGGGGCGTTCCCTTTTGATCACGTCAAGCAGGGAGTTCGTAAACCCGAGAATAGCCGAGGTGTCCAGGCCTTTGGAGTTAATTCTTGGATTCTTGATAAAGGCGTAGTACCCTCGAAAGATCAATGCGTAGGCATCAACGAGGAAAAGGCGTTTTTGGTCGGACATAATTCGAAAATGTTATTCTCTCAAAAGTATGAAGAACCCTTAAGAAAAAACAATTTTAGATCAAAAAGATACCGGTCCGAATGTCCTTATCAACTCCTATTCCGGGGGAGCAGGTGGCCTGTAAGAAGGTGGTACATTTTCGATGGGCTTGATGCTTTTCAGATAAGTGAACATTGCTTCCGCATCCTCATCGTGTAAATTACTGAAAACCGGCATAGGAGGCATCATGGGCCGGTTATTGTCCATCCCTTTAAATTTACCTTTGGTTATTGCTTTCTTGAACTGCTCGAGGGTCCAGTTCCCGATACCTGTGTCGTCCGGGGTTAAATTACCCGCAAAGCTTGTCCCCCATGGTCCTACGGCGGCTGTTAGATCAGGGTAAAAAAGTACCCATGGCGAGCCTGCCATCTCTTCGCTTACCGGGGGCAGGGAATCGGTGCCTGGGAATCCCATCAACCATTTGTCCATATCGGGTACCGGGCCTTTTTCGGTCATTTTTTTTGGGGTATGGCAATGGGCGCATCCCATAGTACTCACCAGGTACTCACCCTTCGCGATAAGGTCTTCTTCGGAAACAGTTGCTTCTTCGGATTCGGTGTAATCTTCTTTTTTTTCTTCACAGCCTGTGATCAGAAAGACAGCCATGAAAAGGCTCAATAGATAGTAACTTAATTTCATAATGTTGGTTTTTATGGCATAAGTGGTTGATTATGAAACTTGAGGCTGGTAAAAGATACGTAAAAGAGAAAAAAGTACTATCCATGTTTTCATAGATTTTTCAGATTTGAATAGCATGGTCAAATTGGTGTTTATTCGTATTTTTCGGAATTCAATATAAACAATGAAGAACTATTCCATAGCCATCCATGGCGGTGCCGGAACGCTGATCAAAGGTAAAATGACCAAAGCGCTCGAAACCAGGTATAAAGAAGCACTCGATAGTGCACTCGAAACAGCTTATGCTATCCTGGAAAACGGAGGGTCGGCTATGGACGCCGTGGAGTCTGCGGTCTGTTCGCTTGAAGATTCTCCTTTATTCAATGCGGGCAGGGGCAGTGTTTTTACTGCCGAAGGCACCCACGAGATGGACGCGGCCATAATGGACGGGAGTAACCTGAAAGCCGGAGCGGTGAGCCTGGTGACCGGGATACGGAACCCGATTTCGCTGGCTAGGGATGTGATGGAAAAGAGCCAGCACGTTTTTCTGGCTGGTGAGGGAGCGATGAAATTTGCCGAAAAACTCGAGTATAATTTCGAACCACCCGAATTCTTCTACGATGAATTTCGGTATCAGCAATGGCAGGAGATAAAGGACAGTGATAAATTCCAATTGGATCACAGTGTGAAGAAGGATAGTAAATTCGGGACAGTTGGTGCCGTGGCCTGCGATAGTTCGGGAAATCTTGCGGCGGCTACATCAACAGGAGGAATGACCAACAAGAAATGGGGTCGGGTAGGAGACAGTCCTATGATCGGTGCCGGGAATTATGCCAACAATAAAACCTGTGCAGTGAGTTGTACCGGTAGTGGTGAATTCTTTATTCGAGGTGTTGTGGCCTATGACGTTTCCTGCCTTATGGAATACAAGGGCTGGTCCCTGGAGAGGGCGGCTTCAGAAGTAATTCAAAGCAGATTGATAAAGATCAATGGGGATGGTGGCCTGATCGCAGTAGATGCACAAGGTAATATTGCAATGACATTCAATACCGAAGGGATGTACCGTGGCATGAAAAATTCAGCAGGAAAAAAGGAGGTTGCGATCTACACTTAAACGAATGGAGCTTCCACCGGAAGTACCTTAACTTTCTTCTCTTTCAGGTTGAAGCGGTCACCGTTGGCCAGTACATGGGTCTTCAAATTGACCAGTGACATGGGGGTTCCTTCTTCCAGGATCTCTTCGTTGTTATGTTTAAGTTTTCTCGGATCAAATATGATAACCATTCCGGAGCCGATAACTTCGAATGTTTTACATTCTTTAATAACCAGGCCTGTATCCTCGGCAAGCCCAACACCGATCAGCTTTGGAAACTTGGCAACAGCTTCAGCCAGGCGGCCAAAACGCCCACGACGAATAAAGTGCGAATCGATAATGAGGTTAGGAACAAAACCCATTCCATCGCTCATCAGTACGGCTCCTTTGAAAAACGCCTCCGTACTGCTTCCCCCTGCGATCATTTCTTCCGCCATACACATTGCTCCCGCACTGGTTCCGGCTATCACAAATTGTTCCTGTCGGAATTTCTTACGCAACAGCTTGTGCATCTTTGTCTGCCCGATCAGTTCGGTTATCTTGGACTGGTTTCCTCCGGAGAACATAACGCAGTTTGCCTTTTGAATTACTTTCAGGTTTTCATCCAGATCAGACTGTTTCTTTTCCCTGATATCAAGGACCCGGGTATTGGAGCAACCTAGTTTTGAGAAGGCGTTCAGGTAGTTTTCACCTACTTCCTGCGGATAGCTGGACGCAGTTGGAATGATCACGATGGAAGCATCGGTACCGCCACTTTCCCTGACAACCCTTGCGAGAATTCCATCTTCGATGTATTCGAGTTTATAGTGATCGGCGGTTTCTATACCTTTGTCCTCATTTCCGCCTATGGGGATAAGCGTTCCTTTGGCTTTCATACAACAATTTTAATACCGCAAAAATACGGGTTTTGTACCAATAAAAATTATATATTTATTGTCTTTCGATATAAATAATTAACAGCCTTCCGAAATGAAAATACGAGAAATCAACGCAATGAGAGGACCAAATTATTGGTCAGTTCGACGACATAATTTAATAGTCATGGTCCTTGACCTTGAGGAGATGGAAGAGAAGCCATCGAACAAGATCGAGGGGTTTCGAGAGCGCCTCGAAACTATGTTTCCAACCATGTATGAGCATAGGTGCTCCGTTGGAACTCCCGGAGGGTTTTTTCAACGCGTAGACGAAGGAACCTGGATGGGGCATATTATCGAACACATCGCTCTTGAGATTCAGACCCTGGCAGGCATGGATACCGGATTCGGCAGGACAAGAGGTTATGGTGAGAAAGGAGTCTATAATGTGGTGTTTTCTTATATCGAGGAGAACGTAGGGAGATATGCCGCGAAAGCATCGGTTAAAATTTGTGAAGCACTGATAGCGGGAGAAGACTACGATCTTGAGCCGGATATTCAGGAGATGAGAGAATTGCGCGAGGCGTCCCGTCTTGGACCGAGTACCGGATCAATAGTTGAAGAAGCAGCGAGCAGGAATATTCCCTGGATTCGTCTTAATAAATATTCCCTATGCCAATTAGGTTACGGTGCCAACCAGAAACGAATTCAGGCCACGGTTACTTCGGAAACAAGCAGTATCGGAGTTGAACTGGCATGTGATAAGGAAGACACTAAGTTCCTGCTGGAGCAGGCCGAAGTGGAAGTGCCAAAAGGCGATATCATCAGCAGGGAACGAAGCCTGAAAGAGGCTTGTGACTATGTTGGATTTCCTTTGGTGATCAAGCCAATAGACGGGAATCACGGAAGAGGGATCACAGTGGATATTCAGAATTACGATGAAGCCCTGGTCGCATTCCACGCAGCTAAGGAAGTTTCACGAAGAGTGATAGTTGAAAAATATATCACGGGAGAAGATTATCGATTACTCGTGATCAATCACGTATTGGTTGCAGCCGCGAAACGTACACCAGCCCACGTGGTTGGTGACGGAAAATCGACAGTTCGGGAACTCGTGGATAAAGTAAATAAAGATCCGCGAAGAGGTTACGGGCATGAGAATGTACTCACTATGATCACCATCAACGACCTTACAAAAACGATCTTGAAGGACCAAGGCCTTACGGAGGACTCGGTAATTCCGGAGGGAGAACGCCTCATCCTGAAAGATACCGCCAACCTGAGTACCGGGGGAACTGCCGAAGATGTGACTGATATTGTACACCCTGCGAACGTAGCTATGGCAGAGCGTATTTCGAAGATCATAGACCTGGATATTTGCGGCATCGATATTATGACCAGCGACATCAGTAAACCACTTTCCGAAACGGGAGGTGCTGTACTTGAGGTCAATGCCGGTCCCGGCTTCCGAATGCACCTTGCACCCACCACAGGCCTGCCTAGAAATGTCGCGGCTCCAGTTGTTGACAAGTTATTCCCAACCAAAGGGGATACGGGGCGCATACCGATCGTAGCGATTACAGGTACCAACGGAAAAACAACCACCAGCCGATTGATAGCCCACATGGCTAAAATGAGTGGTTATCGGGTGGGCTATACAACCAGCGACGGGGTATACATACAGAACAGGTTATTGATGTCCGGCGATTGTACCGGGCCTGCCAGTACTGAATTCGTGCTGAAGGATCCAACAGTGAACTTTGCCGTTCTGGAATGCGCTCGAGGAGGACTGTTAAGGGCTGGTCTGGGGTTCGATCATTGCGATGTGGCGGTGGTGACTAATGTGGCGGCAGATCACCTGGGGTTAAAAGGTATTCATACGGTTGAGCAACTGGCGAAGGTGAAAGGAGTTTTACCCGAAACGGTTTGGCCGGACGGCTATGCCATCCTCAATGCCGATGACGACCTGGTTTACGGGATGCGAAGGAGCATAGAATGCAACCTTGCACTCTTCTCCCTGGACGAGAACAATCCACGTATACAGGCACTGCAGCGCAAAGGTGGAATAACGGCAATCTATGAGAATGGCTACATTACCCTCTGCCGAGGTAAATGGAAGATGAGGATCATGAAGGCCGAGAATGTACCGCTTACCTTTGGCGGGAAGGCTTACTTTATGATCCAGAATGTTCTAGCGGCCGTTATTGCTGCCAATGTGAGAGGTATTACGATCGAGGATATGAAAGCGGCCCTGGAATCCTTTGTGCCGTCGCCATCGCAGACACCCGGTCGATTGAATCTTTTTGAATTCCAGAATTTCAAGATCCTACTGGACTATGCGCATAACCCGGCAGGTATGAAAGCTTTAAAGCAGGTAACCGATAGCATGGATGCCGTTAAGAAAGTCGGTATTATTGCCGGTGTGGGTGACCGACGCGATGAAGATACGAACGAAATTGGTAGCATTGCCGCCGAGATGTTCGACGAGATCATTATCCGACAAGACAAACGATTGCGCGGACGAACCGAAGAAGAGCTGATCAACTTGTTGCACGAAGGTATCAAAATGAAAGACCCGGAAAAGAAGACCACCATTATTCCTTCGGAAAAAGAGGCGATCACCTACGCGGTGAATAACGCTGAAAAGGATTCACTCATTATATGCTGCAGTGATGTGGTTCCGGATGCGCTGGAACTCGTCAAGCGATTCAAACAACAGGAGGCTACTGGTGAAAAAGTGTTTTCACAGTAGTAGTGTAGATGTCGGATTGTTATCGAATGCGTTCTACCGTAAAAGAGGTACTTTGATTTCCTGAATCGATTGTGTACGATGAGCTGGCATATGCATACACTTCTATAAACTGTCCGGCGGTCAGGTATTGAACTGTATCAACGTTCCTGTAAATTATTCCGGAGGCATGATGATTTTCCGAATGCCTTTTAACGGCTGACCCATCCACGTAGATCAATAGCTCCACTGTTGTATTTGAGGTGTTTGTGGAAAAACTCTTTGACGACGCAGTGATTCTGTACATCCCATTTTCCCCTACTTCAAATCGATCTGTAGTAGTATTGAAGTTTGTACCCAAATCGTAATCGGCACTATCGAAATCAACCTTGGTATAGGATGATGAAATCATTTGATTGGTAGACATACTCATTTTTGCCAAAGCAAAGTTTGTCACATTGAAACTTAAATTTGAAAGGTCTGCTGTCTGAGCCGGCTCCCCGTCATTTTCGAGGGAAATACCCAGGTTGTCCCCCGACAAACCAAAGGAATCCACCGTCTGATTGTCGGAATCCGTAATTAATGCCCCGGGATCTGTCCACGTTGCATTTCCATCTGCATCAGAAGAAAGAACATACCCTGCAGCTTCGTTACCATCTGTGAATTGTATAGTCCCATTTACATCCAGGGTGGCTTCCGGATCCGTGTTGCCAAACCCCAGGCCAAGCCTTCCCTGGTGGGTTAGTCGCATACCTTCTACCATGTCCGACATATTGATCCCACTAGGATGAACATAAAATGAAAGACCTATATGATCAGCATCCCCCGAAGTTTGTATAGCGGCTATGGCGGCCTTTCTCTGTGTTGATCTGGCCGTATGAGGAGGTCCGAACCCTATCGAGCTTCCAATGGTGTTATCACCACTATTGTTTCCTGCCCCCCGAAGGAATAATCCATCCTGACCGGTGTTGCTGTAACTAAGATCGAATGTGGTTTGAATCCCAACATGAAGCGGGCTGATTGGGTTGTTTTGCCCGATCCCAATGGCATTATTGCTGCCATCCAGGAAGAACATATATTGCTGATTATCACTTTCAACTCGAAAATCGCTGGTATTACTAGATTCATTAAATACAATGGACTGATTGGTATGCTGTACATCCATATAATTCCTTCCGCCGGCATCCAACTGAATACCGTCTGTCGAGAATTGTATGAAGGTATCAGTGTCTCCATCGTGAATGATCTGGTCACCAGCCAGGATATCATCTTCTACCCTTAACCCACCTGATCCCTGGATTTCGAGGGCTCCATTATCGGCAGTTATCGATCTTCCCGCTCCAGCACCTCCCTCATCATAAGCACCGTCGAGGGTGTTCTGAGTATCCACACCTCCTCCAATAGTTGTCCAGGTGGTCGCATTATCCCAGTAATAGAAGCCTTTGGGTGGTGTACCGTTACCCGTCGCGAAGATCATCATTCCATCCTGGTCAGCACCCGGGTCCACGGTTGGAAATTCATCCACCCTGGGGATCAATATCCCATCAGTACTAGCTGGATTTGCTACATCAGTGGCAGTTATATCGAGGCTTGCCTTAGGGTCTGTGTTTGATATACCTACCTGTCCTGTTACAGCAAAGCTCAATACGAAAAAAACTATTATAAGCAGTGATCGTTTCATCTTGATTCCTTTTATGAACCGTAGCAAAGTAGGTAAGTTGCTGTGGGAGAGATCTGGATTTTGTAAATGTATAATACGACTCCCCGGAACACATCTATGAAATCATGTATTTTGAAAAATGTGGGAATTCCTGATATAAAGGAAGGAATGTTGTGAAAAATTGAAAAGCCACCACTAAGTGATGGCTTTTCGCCCCAAATTTGATCGATTCGCTTAAGCGTATCAACCTACTTATGTAGAACAAATTTAAGAAAAAAAACATAGCTCGCCGGAAGTTGTAGGAATTATCTTATAAATTGAATAGCGTTGATCTGCGGCTAAGCTGTTGAATTGAAGATTTTTACATTTTTTTAAGATTTCTTGTTGTAAAAATCGGACGGGCTGTTGTTGTTTTTTCCATCCTGGTACTTTGTTACCCAGAAGCCATCCTGTAACGAATAATAGCCAGATTCACCTTTTTTATTGACAGCGATGTACCCTACCTGGAAGTTATCGATGTTCTTGTTCTTAGCAACGATACGGCGGATCGCCTCTTCACAGGCCTGCTGGGGAGATTTCCCCTGCCGCATGAGTTCCACTATCAGGAAGCTTCCTACCGTTTTAAGTACTTCTTCCCCGAGACCGGTTGCGGTAGCACCTCCTACCTCGTTATCCACAAATAAACCTGCACCAATTATAGGTGAATCGCCCACCCTGCCGGCCATCTTATATGCGAGTCCGCTTGTTGTACAGCCCCCGGCAATATCGCCGTTCTTATCAATGGCGAGCATGCCGATAGTGTCGTGGTTCTCAATATTGATAATAGGCTTATACTGGGAGGTCTCTTTCCATTTTTCCCAGGCTTGTCGCGACTTTTCAGTTAAAAGGTCTTCTGCCTTGAACCCGGATTCCAGTGCAAATTGCCTTGCACCCGCCCCGGCAAGAATCACATGAGGGGTTTCCTCCATCACTTTTCGCGCTACGGAGATCGGGTGTTTTATATTCTGAAGATAGACAACCGAACCATAGTTTCCTTCCGAATCCATGATACAGGCATCCAGGGTCACGTTGCCATCTCGGTCTGGTAAACCACCGATACCTACCGACTGGCCATCGGCATTCGCCTCTTCGACCTTACAGCCCGCCTCAACGGCGTCCAGAGCCGATCTACCTTCCTGCAGTACCTCCCAGGCTTTTGCCGTGGCGTTATGCACATTCCAGGTAGCGATCACTACAGGAAGCCCTTTGGTTTTTTCCACCGGCATCCCAGTTTCGGTATTTTTAGGATTCTCAGCACAACTCGCTGCCGTGGCCCCGGCTACAAGTCCGATTCCAGAGAGGGACGCATTCTGAATAAATTTTCGTCGTTTCATAATTCCGTTTGCTTATTTTACTTCGATCTCATCTACAAAGATCCATGCTTTTCCATTGTGTTCATGGCCCAAATGCCATACCGGCAGGTCACCGAGGTTTTTGGCTACGATCTTCACATAACGCGCGCTGTAGCCATTCATATTGAATTGAATGCTCTTAATTTCTGCCTCGTCTGATGGAGATGCGGTATCGATCATTTGAGGCGGAAGGTTCTTGTAATACCTGTTAGGGTTGTCCGAAACGTAACATTCCACTTCCGTGGGGAAAAAGATCCAGCTTCGCTGGTCCTGAAGGAAATTCACGGTGACGGTTTCAAACGGTTTCACCTTTCCGAGGTCGATAACGGCGATCACATCCGTATCCT
The DNA here is from genome assembly GCA_030431695.1 of Bacteroidia bacterium. GTDB lineage: Bacteria > Bacteroidota > Bacteroidia > Flavobacteriales > Flavobacteriaceae > Pukyongia. Next base: position 30,582 of record JAUIIU010000018.1, read on the forward strand.
GGTACCCCTGCCATGCCCCGGTCCTGAAATCTTTGGATCCCCGAATCCCATCGATCAGGGCATCGTTGCCACCTGCGTTGTATTGGTTGGCGTACTCTGTTTCCAGGGAAATACTGAGATTCGAATCGATCTTGTAGAATTTAGTTGTCAGCTCTGCACTCCTGCTGTTGTTCAAATCGGCGTAGGTGGTAAGTATTGTTTCTTCGGTGATCTCAAACGATTCATCAAAAGGTGTAAACTCCCCTTCATTCAAACTGAAGTAGATTTTTGCCTCACTGTTTACGTGATCGAGCGCGACCGTAGTCTTGTTCTTGAAGGCGACCTCACCGGATGAAATGAACGGAGGTGGCGCGATCTGGTGTTCCAGAATTTCCGAAGTAGGTATGGCGCTATCACTGGTCCCCCAGTTCGAGGGTGTGCTGGTCATTTCAAATTTCAGGATTCCACCGGCTGTAATTTCGTCGTGAGTTAAATAGGTTCGGTTCAAGGGTTTGCCATTCAGACTGGCAGATTTGATGTATTTGTTTTGTTCTGAGATCATTTCAGCAACAACCGTGAACTGGCTACCCGATTCAAGGTTGATGGTTGCTTTGGGGAATAATGGTGTCCCGATCACATACTCGTTGCTCCCGGGGGTGACCGGGTAGAAACCCAGTGAACTGAGGACATACCAGGCGCTCATTTGCCCGCAGTCTTCGTTTCCGCTGATACCATCCGGTGTATTCGTATACAGTTCAGTAAGAATTCTGTAGACCTTTTCCTGGGTCATAAATGGCTTGTTCACATAATTGTACAGGTAGGCCATGTGATGACTGGGCTCATTGCCGTGGGCGTACTGTCCGATAAGCCCGGTGATATCGGCCTGGTCCCGACCAGAGGTTTCACTTTTCGCTGAAAAAAGGTCGTTGAGGTGCCTTCTGAATTCATCTTTTCCACCCATCAGTTCGATCAGGCCCAAAATATCCTGGGGAGCATACAAACTGTATTGCCAGGCATTGGCTTCGGTATAATTGAAATTCACTTCGAAGGGATCGAAAGGCCCGAACCAGGTATTCCTGAACCTTCCCCTCATGAAATTCGATTGTGGGTCATAAACATTTTTGTAGTACTGGGCTCTTTCGGAAAACTCCTTGTACACTTCATCCTTGCCCATCGCCTTTGCCATTTGAGCAATGGTCCAGTCGTCGTAAGCATATTCCAGGGTCTTGGACACAGATTCGCTCTCCTCCTCAACAGGGATAAACCCCAACTTTCGGTACGATTCCAATCCCAGCTGGTCACGGGTTGCGCTATGTATCATTGCTTTCATGGCTTTCTCTGCATCATAATCACGGATACCTTTTAAGTAAGCATCGGCGATCACAGGAATTCCGTGGTACCCTATCATACAACCCGTGTAATTTGCCGAAAGATCCCAAATGGGAATGATCCCACCTTCGTCGTATTTTGCCAACATAGTGTTGATAAAATCGTTGGTGCGCTCCTGTTCAATGATTGTGTATAGCGGGTGAGCCGCCCGGTAGGTGTCCCAAAGTGAAAAGACCGTATAATAATCGAACTCATTGGTATTGTGAATTTCCAGGTCCATGCCCCGATATCGTCCATCGACGTCCTGGTAAAGGTTAGGTGCGAGCATGGAGTGATAGAGGGCAGTGTAAAAATTGGTTTTGTAGTCCTCGATCGGGGTTTCGATTACGATCTTTTCGAGCTGTTCTTCCCATATACTTTCGGCTTCAGCCTTCAGTTCGTCAAAGGATATATTGCCAATTTCTTCCTCCAGGTTTTTACGCGCTCCTTCCTCATCGACCGCCGAGATCCCAACTTTTACGATCAACGGTTCATTGTTCGATTGGTCGAATTGTAATGCCATGATCTTATTACCCGACATTGAATCTTCGTCAGTTGTTTCAGAAATTATTGGCTGCGAGAATTCAATATGAAAGAATAATCTTTGGTCTCTGGCCCAGGCTTCCGAATGGCGGTGACCTGTTATCTCGTGGTCATTTATCTTTTTTATTTCTGAACTGAGCAATTTGTCCCTGTGCTCGAGATCCAGCATCACGATTCGTTTGGATCCGTTCGGGAAGGTATACCTGTGCATCCCGCTTCGCTTTGAAACGGTGAGCTCAACGTCAATTTCGGTAGTATCAAGATGTACTTTGTAGTACCCGGGAGAAGCTGTTTCATTAGCATGAGAGAAATGAGCGCGATAGCCGATATTTCCATCGGCCCCGTTGTTAAAAACCGCTTCATTGGTAGGCATGAGCAGGACATCACCATAATCGCTTACGCCGGTACCGCTCAGGTGGGTGTGGGAGAAGCCATAGATATACTTATCGCTATAATGGTATCCACTGCAACCATCCCATCCGTCCAGGCGAGTATCGGGACTCAGTTGCATCATTCCGAAGGGCAAACTCGCACCAGGGTACGTATGTCCATGCCCACCGGTTCCAATGAACGGATCCACATATTTGGTTAGTGATTTATCTTTCCGGGCAGCTGTAATATTTTCGGGATTATTGCAACTAATGCAGAACAGGAAGATCAGTAGAATGGCCGAAAATGCTCTCATTTGAGGAAATTAGGCTGAAAAGATACGAATTCGAGTTAAAAAAAAGTGAAGGCGACCGCATGGTTGTGTAATCGGAATTATCTTTAAACCGGAAAGAATGTAGCATGATTCTCAGGTGGATTTTATTCATATCAATTTATATCGCGATCGATATTTATGCCTTCCAGGCATTCAGGACCTTTACTAAGAATAAATGGTTGTCGATAGCCTATATCGGGGTCTCGGTTCTTGTGCTGATAGCTCTAATCTACCAGCTTACTTCGGTAGACAGTTCACGAGGGATGACTCCTGTCCGCATGTATACTTTCGGATTGTTCCTTGCAGTCTTCCTTCCGAAGATCATCCTCATTGGTATTATGTTCACCGAGGACGTGGTTCGATTCGTTGTAGGCGGGGTATCCAGGATCGGCGGATTCACAGAATCATTTCACATCCCATCACGGAGAAAATTTGTGAGTGCAGTTGGACTTGGACTTGCAGCCATTCCCTTCAGTTCCTTGCTTTACGGGATGTACCGGGGTAAATACAATTACCAGGTGAAATCGTATACCCTTGAATTCGATGACCTGCCAGCGGCTTTTGACGGTTACAGGATCACCCAGATCAGTGATGTACATAGCGGAAGTTTTGACAATCGCGAAAAAGTTGCCTATGGGATTGACTTGGTGAATGAACAAAAAAGTGATCTGGTAGTGTTCACCGGTGATCTCGTTAACAACGTCACTGATGAGATGAAGCCATGGAAGGACCTGTTTTCACAGATCAAAGCGAGTGATGGTGTATACTCCGTGCTGGGGAATCACGATTACGGAGACTATGCGAACTGGAACTCCGAATCCGAGAAAAAGAAGAACCTGGAAGACCTTATCTCCCTTCAGAAGGAAATGGGATGGGACCTGTTACTGAACGAGAACCGTACCATCGAAAGAAATGGAGAATCCATCAAGCTGGTAGGGGTTGAGAATTGGGGAGCCGGTGGATTCAAAAAAGCAGGTGATCTTGAAAAGGCATGTGAAGGTGTTGGGAAGAAAGATTTCAAAGTGTTGCTGAGCCACGATCCATCTCACTGGCAGCAGCAGGTTAAGACGGACAAACGGAATTTTCACCTTACCCTCAGTGGTCATACCCACGGAATGCAATTCGGGATTGAGATCCCCGGATGGATCAAGTGGAGCCCTGTAAAATACCGCTACGAGAACTGGGCTGGTATTTACGAGGAATTTGGTCGGTATATCAATGTAAATCGCGGTTTTGGCTTTATCGGCTACCCCGGTCGTGTCGGGATCTGGCCGGAAGTTTCGGTGATTGAATTGAAAAAACGCGCTCAGACCGCTTAATTCGCGGGAAATGTTATATTTGTATTTCATATACTTCATTTGCCATGTCTAAATTTGGAGAATTAATAGAGACCAATGTGCCTGTCCTTCTCGATTTTTATACCGAATGGGATGATGCCTGTAAGGAAATGCATGCCGTACTAAGGGATGTGGCCGCTGAACTGGGTGACAAGGCACGGGTTATAAAAATTGACGTGGATAAGAACTCCGAATTGGCCGAAGCGCTCAGAGTGAAAGGCCTTCCTACCCTGATGATCTACAAGAATGGAGAAATGAAATGGCGACAAAGTGGGGAACAGGATGCCAATACACTGATCGGCCTTGTGAAGGAATTCGTCTGAGACCTGTCAGATCGCCTTACACTCCCAACCTCTTTCAGAAATAAGTTTAAGAAATTCCGGCAGAACGAAACGCAAATGTTTTTCGGCCTTCAGGCTGTCATGGAAAACCACTATACTGCCCGGTTCGGTATTCTTACTTACGTTATCCAGGCACTTTTCCGAAGTGATCGTTCGATCCCAGTCGAAGCTTAGCACATCCCACATTACCACCTTATATCCCATCTCCTGAATTTTACGAGCCTGCGTATTGCTTATCTTACCATAGGGAGGCCGGAATAGTCGCTTCGCGGAACGGTGTTCTTCCGTTAATAGTGGAGCCATAATTTCCGAAGTGGCGTTACAATCGGAAATATAAGTGGCGGTATCCGTTTTCCAGCCATTGAGGTGATGAAAAGTATGGTTGCCTACTGTATGTCCTTCGGAAATGATCCTGCTGAAAAGTTCGGGATGCTTGTTTACATTATTACCGATACAAAAAAAGGTGGCCTTGGCGTTGAATTCTGCCAGTGTATCGAGAACCCAGGGTGTTACCTCCGGGACGGGGCCATCGTCGAAGGTCAGGTAAACACTATTGTTGTCCTTCGGAAATGACCATAACCGATTTGGGCTTAGGTGCCTGACAAAGGACGGAGTTTTTACCAACAGGGAGTTCATAACCTATTCGGCTACGGTCGAAAGTGCTGTGTCCTCAACTTCGGCACTATCGATCTCCGATTGGAGGCTGTCAATCGTTTCCGGCTCGGCATCGAGGTCGATCCCTTCGTTTTCAGCATAGAAATGACGGAACAACTTCAGGTGATTGTTGAATTCCGTAGCCTGCGCTTTGCCAAACTCTTCGGTGTCGAAAACAATGGCCACATCCACTATACTCCTGTAGCGTTCCATATTACTGATGATCTCGTCGGCCAGGGTATATTGTTGCTTCACCTTCATTCCGCTGAAGAACAACAGGTTCTCCTGGTATTTCTTAGAGACATCATTGAAGATCGCCCGGGCCTTTTCCGGCTTGTCCAGTTCGTAGTAACCAAGGATGAATGGTTCGAGCAGCGAGTAGTACTCAAAGTACTTCACCGGCATTTTTTCCATGGCAAGATCAAGTATATTCTCGGCCTTCTCGTGTTTACCTTCGTTGATCAGGGTTTCGGCAAGACGGGCCAGGTTACTCCTGTACGAAATACCATTTCTCCGGGTTTCCGTATCGTGGTATATATCCGGGTTTCCACTGTTCCCCCAATCCCAGGACATAACGATATCGTACATTTTGTCACTGTCTATTCGACCCATATCGAAAGGACTGCGCTGATCCAGGGGTGTACGGATTGGAACAAGTTTATACACTATCCCATCCAGTTGCAGGTAGTCCTTCATCCACAGGTAGTCGTCGTCACCAAAACTACCACCACTGAAGTAGATCGGACGCTCCCAATTGTTATTTGCGATGATATCGAGCATCATCATCCTGTTCTTGTATAGGATGTCACCTTTCAGGACAATATCGATATAAGGAACGATCAGGTCCGCATCCTTTTCAGCAACAATACCATTACGAAGTACCGCCTCTTTATCTACGGGTACACGGATCACTTTTGAAGGGAAAGAATTGGCTATTTGTCCGCTCTCCAGCGCAATGGTGGTCGCCTCACTGTCGTTTGCCACCCAGTTCATCCATTTCTTGATATCCAGTGTATCCTGGGGTGTTTCCTGGTAGAAGAGGAAGTCACGACTACCGTATTTATAGTCGTCGTGTGTGAGTTGAGAAGGTATTGGATCACTGGTCCATGCCTTCTTCTTCATATCGTCAATGTACCAGTCGGTTTGGAAAAGGCTGGTATTGATGATCCTAATATCCTGCCTGTGTCCTTCAATGTTTTGCTGATACCAAAGGGCGAAGGTATCGTTGTCCCCGATGGTAAAGAGTATGGCGTTCTCGTCGCAGGAATCCAGGTACATTCGTCCCATGGATTGGGCGGTATAGCGACCGGACCTGTCGTGATCATCCCAGTTCTGGGAGGCCAGGAGTACTGGGCCTGCAATGGCAGTTATGACCAGGATGACCGGCAATGCCAGTTTAGGTTTCAGGTATTGCTTTGTCATCTCGTAAAGTGCATAGACACCGAAACCGATCCACATAGCGAAAACGTAAAAAGAACCAACGAGCGCGTAATCACGTTCCCTGGGTTCGAAGGGCCGTTCGTTCAGGTAAACTTTGAGGGCGAGACCGGTAAACAGGAAGAATACCAGCAACACCCAGAAGGTCCGTTTGTCGTTGAAAAAATGAAACAACAGGCCGATGATCCCCAGCAGTAAAGGCAGGAAGTAATAGGTATTCCGAGCCTTGTTGTCTTTCATATCCGAAGTAAGGTTGTCCTGGCTTCCGAGGAAAATCTCGTCGATGAATTTAATGCCGCTGATCCAGTTTCCATTGAGATAGTCGTCGTTCCCCTGGACGTCGTTTTGCCTGCCCACAAAGTTCCAGGCGAAGTATCGCCAGTACATATAGCCGAACTGGTAGGAAAACATGAATTTGATATTGTCTGTGAAAGACGGCTTTTCAATATCGAGATAAGCACCGAAATTCGTCAGGAAGGTATGGTAATCCTCCACATCAACCAGGCCTTCGTTATAGGCTTGTTTAAACTTATTGACCTCTTCGATGAGCCTGGGTTCGTTTCGATATGGTCTTTTTACACTGAAATCTAGTCCGTCGAGGAAGCTGAGATAATTCTCGGTATGCTCGATACTCCACATACGAGGAAGAATTGCTTTGTGAGCGTCATCCGTATTCTGATTGGCGTTCTTGTAATTATTTACAATGATATATTTTCCGGCTTTTTCGTCCTTTTCATACTTAGGTTTATCGTCCTTGTACGGGTTGTCGGCATCGAGGCCGGCATAGGTTTCGGTAAACTGGGGTCCGTAGAACAGGTGGGTTTCCGGGTATTGTTCACGGTTGTAGTAGGCGAGGAGTTCCCTGGCGTTATTTGGGTTGTTTTCATTGATCACCACCCCTGCATTGGCCCTGACGGGTAGCATCAGCCAACTCGAGAAACCTATAAAGATGAAGAGCACACACAGAATTAATGTATTGACCCTGGCGAAGCCTTTTTTTCGGGTGTATCGTAGTCCGTAGTAAAATAGCGCGATGAATAATAGTCCGGCGATGATTGTTCCTGAATTGAATGGCAGTCCGATATCATTCACGAAGAACAATTCCGAAGCACTGAAGAACTTCATGGTCATTGGTAGCAGCAACTTGAAAATAAATAACAGGATAGCTACCACCACGATATTTGCAATGATGAACCCTTTGGTGGTTATCTTATCGGTGTTTTTAAAGTAGTACAGGAACCCAATTGCCGGTATCGTAAGTAAGCCCATGAAGTGTACTCCAAACGACAGGCCGGTAATGAAAGCTATCAATATCAACCAGCGATCACCGCGGGGGGTGTTCATTTCACGTTCCCAGCGAAGTCCCGCGTAGAACATCAGGGATACGATACAGGCGGCTGAAGCATACACTTCTGCCTCTACAGCATTGAACCAAAAGCTATCGGTAAAGGCAAATGCCAGTGAGCCTACCGCAGCACTTCCCAGTATGGCCATGGCGCTGTTCTTATTGATCTCCTCATGTTTGGAGACGACCTTGCGAAGCAGCATTGTAAGTGACCAGAACATGAACAAGACAGTGAAAGCACTTGCGAACACCGACATCAGGTTGATGGTGAGCGCTATATTGCTTGCATCCATTGCAAAGATGGAGAAGAACGCCCCCATGATCTGGTAGAGGGGTGCCCCAGGTGGGTGGCCGACTTCAAGATTACTGGCTGTTGTGATATACTCCCCGGCATCCCAGAAACTGGCCGTTGGTTCTACGGTGAGCCAGTAGGTGAGAAGCGCGATGGTGAATACACTCCATCCAAGTATTCTGTTCCATTTGATAAAGTTGAAATCGGACATAAAGAAACTGGGTTATTGGTCGAGGCGAATTTACTAATAATATGCCTAAAGGGACTCCTAAAAATATGCTAACGTGGTAGTTCTTGGGTTTATTTCGTAAAATGGAGGGTGGAAATTGGTACTAGAACTTAAGTTCCTGGAGAATTGGGGGTTGTAGTACGGTATTAGTCATTCCGTAATCCACACAGGTTGGGAGGATAGGGCTTATTTTTTAAATGAAATTGTTTGTGTGTAACAAAGATTCTGCTAAATTTGCACCCTCCTACGCATCCGCAGATGGCGGAAGCTTCGGAGGGCGCAGGTCCAAAGTAGGAGAAAATACTGGCCCATGGTGTAACTGGCAACACGTCTGATTTTGGTTCAGAAGAGTCTAGGTTCGAGCCCTAGTGGGCCAACAGGAAATTGAAAGTCTCAAACTGTAGTTTGGGACTTTTTTTGTGGACCAGACTGAGATTTCGAAACTAGGGCGAGAAGTTTATCCTGAGCTTGACGAAGGGAGCCCTAGTGGGCCAACAAAGCAAAAGCCCCGGAAAATACTTTCCGGGGCTTTTGCTTTGTTTGTTATCAGTTATAAGTTATCGGCTGGGGTTAAATTATTTGACAATTCTGAGAATATTTCATAAACTAATTCGGCCCACCGTCGTGGGTGGTTGTTCAAGCATTTTTGTAAACTGAAAACTACAAAAATGCTTGAACTTTCCGTTCCCCGTGCTATCTCCGGATGAATTGTTGCGTGGCTCTTTGTTTTGGGTTATAGGTTTAGTGGTTTAAAGTTTATTGTCACCACCATCGCAGAACACGATTAGTTGCGACAATTTATTGCCCACTTTTATGGGTGGTAGTTCTTTGAATTTTGTAGTTTGAATTGTACAAAATTCTAAGAACTTTCCGTTCCCCACTCTGAATTGTTTATGATTACCTATAGAACTTTCCGTTCTCCAATACTTGAATTGTGAGGCGGAAGACGGTTCGGTATTGTTGTGGAGTGTTTTTGTGGGTGTCAGATACTGCCAATATTGATATTGTCCTTGTTTTATTTGGAAATGTGCCATATTCTGTTAGGTTATAGAAGAACAAAATTCTTTTTATGAGGCAACTGAAGATTACCAAACAGATCACAAATCGCGAATCCAAGGCTTTAGAATCTTATCTCCAGGATGTGAGTAAACTATCAATGATCACAGCAGAGGAAGAAGTAGAACTGGCGCGCAGGATCCGGGAAGGAGACCAGGTGGCCCTGGATAAATTGGTTAAGGCTAATCTGAGATTTGTTATTTCAGTCGCAAAACAATATCAGAACCAGGGGTTGAAATTACCGGATTTGATCAATGAAGGAAACCTCGGACTGGTCAAAGCCGCTAAGCGCTTTGATGAAACTCGCGGATTTAAATTTATTAGTTACGCTGTGTGGTGGATCCGACAGGCCATTTTGCAAGCACTGGCGGAGCAAGCGCGTATCGTCCGCTTACCATTGAATAAAATTGGAAGCATAAACCGGATCAATAAAACCTACTCATTTCTGGAACAGGAATATCAAAGACCTCCCACAGCCGATGAGATCGCGAAAGAGCTTGATATGACGGTCAGGGATGTGAAAACTTCGGTCAAGAACTCCAGGAAACATGTTTCAACCGATGCTCCTCTCAAGGAAGGAGAGACTTCAAGTTTGTACGATGTCCTTAAGCACAATGAGTCCCCAAATCCCGAATCTACTTTACTCCAGGATTCCCTATTGACGGATATCGGTATAGTATTGGAAACATTACCACCAAGGCAGGCAGATGTTATTCGCCTGTACTACGGAATCGGCGAGAAAGCGCCGATGAGCCTTGAAGAGATTGGTGGAATTTTCGACATCACCAGGGAACGAGCCAGACAGATCAGGGAACGCGCTATTCGTAAGCTCAGGGGAACATCCCGTATTAGGATCCTGCGTGCATATCTCGGCTAATTATACGGTTTTTTCTGAAGGTGATCACACCTTAGTAGCAGACAGCCGGATTGGCTTGATCTGTATATCCAGTTCCTTGATGATCTGATCGGTAAAGCGATAATGACCCCTCATGGTGATGATCTTGAATTTGTGCTTCTTCAACTTGCTGAGCGTATCCAAAAACAACCATTTGGATTTCAATAGCCTGGGCTTAGAGCTTTTCACCCCCAGTTCGAAATAATATTTCACACCACCCATATAACCTACTATGTCGGGAATAATAGTTACGTCGGTGTCCTTCTTGTAAAAAGATTTTGGGCTTTCATAGCCGTCTAGATCTGCCTTGATATCTGTAAATCCACTATCTGATAGATGATCTATGGACCTTTCAAGTAATTCTGTATGTTCTATTCTATCTTCGTGTACCATAACCTATAGGATAACAAAAATTGAGGACTTTTCCAATTATTGACTCTGTTCCGGTAATTTTTTACGGTTAAAATTTCCCAATGCTTCCACACTATGACCACTAATACCAATCAGATTCATGACTCGGGCATTTTCTTCAAAAACTCCCAAATTCCCTATATTTAATCCTTCAACAAACTAACCATGGGCAGGGGGGTCCTTCTATTATTTCTATTTTTCGGTATCTTTTATTCCGGAGCTCAGGAAAGCTACCTGAAATTCAGACAGATCACAATTGATGACGGTTTGTCCCAGAATTCGGTCAATTGTATGATCCAGGACAAGCGGGGATTCGTCTGGCTGGGAACACAGGATGGACTCAATCGCTTTGATGGAACGAATTACCTGCACTACAGGAATGAACGGAATAATCCCAACAGCCTCAGCAGCAACTATATCTGGACGATCTATGAAGACGAGGCCGGTATCTTCTGGATCGGAACTTTTGGGGGCGGACTAAACAGGCTGAACCCGGAAACCGGTAAGATCACTCATTTCAGGAAGGATGAAAGTGACCCCGATTCGTTTCCGAGTGACCGTGTCTTCTCTATCGTGGAATACCCCGAAGGCACTTTGTGGCTAGGCTGTAACGAAGGTCTTGTAAAATTCGATAAATCCACAGGGAGCTCCGAATTGTTCCTCGCTAAACACACTGCCGATGGTAGCCTGAAGAATAATTTCATCGGAACCATCGCCAGGGATGCACAAGACAAACTTTGGCTGCGAAGCGATGACGGACTTACACATTTCGATCCACTAACTCACTCAGTGACATCCTATCAGCAAACTCCCTTTACAGCATCGACCGCAATGGGGGCGGTATACCATATCCGTTCTTTCGGAGATTCGTTCTTAGTTGTTTGTGATGCCGGGATCATCCAGGTTGATCCTTCGGAAAAGACCGATAATTTGCTATTGTCCTCAACCGATCCCGCTTTTGGCGGCGATTCGGTCACTTTCACGAAGGTAGCCCATCTCGGTGACCGGAAGTTTGCCATCGGTAGCAGTGATGGGTTGATCCTTTTTGATGGCAAGAAAGATAAGATCGATCGGTTTATGCATAACACCGATGATCCCTTCAGCTTAACACACAATAACGTCACCGCCGTTTTTCGCTCGCATGACGATGTGCTTTGGGCGGGAACCAGGAACGGATTGAACCTCCTGGAAAAACTGAACCCGGATTTCGTACATATTCGCCATATGCAGGGTAAAGAAGGGCTCAGTAGCAAACATGTGAATTCCTTTCTGGAAGAAGAGGAAGGAGTGTTATGGATCGGAACTACGGACGGACTAAATCTTTATGATCGCCACAGAAACTCATTCCGAGTATTCGGAAGTGGAAAACCGGGTGCGGAAAGTCTGCGGAGCGATTATATCCTTTGTCTTTTCAAAGATTCAAAAGGGAACCACTGGGCGGGTACCCGCAGAGATGGGTTCTACAGAATAGAGCCCGGGAGCAGCGGATTTAAACTTCGCCGCATACAACCCGTGAACGATAAGAACTACTCGGTGTCCGTACATTTCATTACTGAAAGTTCGGACGGTACGATCTGGCTGGGAACGGGCGGCCAAGGCCTGTGGAAATATCTGCCGGACAAGAACGAAGTGGTCAAATACCCATACAATTCCGACGGCAGCGGACCGGCACACAATTACGTTTTTACCATTTTGGAGGATAGCGAAAAAAACCTTTGGCTTGGAACTCCTACAGGAGGGCTGAACCTTTTCAACCCGGAAACTGAACAGTTCAAATACTTTCAGCACAATGCCCGGAACGAAGGCAGCTTAAGTAATAATTTGGTGCTTTCGCTCTTCGAGGATGCAGAAAAGCATTTATGGATTGGAACTAATGGAGGTCTCAATAAACTGGTTCCTAAAGTCGCCCCGAAGATGTTCCAAACCCTGGACCCTTCAGAAGCACTGTTCGAATGGTATGGTATCGAAGAAGGTTTTCCCAATGAGGTCATTTACGGTATGCTACAGGATGGCCGAAATGACCTTTGGATCAGTACGAACCGGGGTCTGGCTGTTTTTGATATTTCCGAAGGAAAAGTAATAGAGACCTACGACGTCAGCCATGGGTTGCAAAGTAACGAGTTCAACCAGAATGGTTTTTACAAAGATGTGAACGGCCGATTCTACTTCGGAGGGGTGAACGGCTTCAA